>NZ_FNLL01000008.1:0-253615 GCF_900105645.1 Desulfobacula phenolica
GCATGATGGCCTTTTTTAATGCTCGGATTACAGAATGTCTTTCGAGGGATCTACTTAAATCCCAGCCAACAATACTTCTTGAAAATAGATCTATAAAAACGGTCAAATAATACCAATGACGGCCAACTTTTAAATAAGTGATATCGCTCACCCATACGGTGTTTGGTATTTTAACATCAAATTTTCTATTGAGTAGGTTCGGTGCCACAGGTTCATTGTGTTTGGAATCAGTAGTGACAACCCACTTTTTTAATGTTTTGCATTTCAGACCCATTTTCCGCATCAAACGAGCAACTCTGTTTTCACTGACATTACAAAAATCTGGATCGTCATGGAGATCAGCAGTGATCATCGGACTACCGGCCATGCCGTTATGCTCTGAGAACAATTTAAAAATACATTGCTTTAACCGATCATTCTGACGAGACCTTGCTGATGGTATTCTGTTCCGCCACTGGTAAAAACCGCTCATTGAAATTTGTAATATCTGGCACATCTTCGTCATCGTAAACTCAGAGCGGTGATCTCTAATGAATTGATACTTCATTTCGATGTCCTGCTGAAGATGGCCATTGCTTTTTTTAATATGTCGCGCTCCATTTCAGTATCTCGGAGTTTCTTCTTTAATTCTCGAATTTGTTTCTGATCTGGGGTTAACGCCTCAACTCCATTACCGGGAAATACATATTGTCCATTTGCACTGTGATATTCGCGACGCCAACGATATAGGAGATCTTTACCAATACCTAAATTTTCGGCAACTTCAACAACTGATCGTCCAGGTTCAGCGCATAATAAAACAGCATTCCTTTTGAATTCTTGATCAAATTTTCTTCTGGGATTTGAGTTCATGTTTTGTCCTCCTTAATTTGCATTATAGAGGCTTAACTCAGTGTACACAATATCGGGGGAGGATCACTTTGGAATTAATCGAACTTATTCACAAATAAATCACTGAATTTAAGTTTAACTTTCCTTTCGAGAAGTCCCCTTCCAAATCTTTGATTCAGAAGGGGGCCATTCCCCCAATCCAACACCCCAAAAAATAAAAAGGCCCGAGTCAAGGGCATCGCAAGTGCCGGAACCAAAAAAACGGATGACCCCGCCCCCCAAAAAAACTCTCTCGGAATTTCTTTTGGACGGATCTATCTAAAAACAGGCGGTGGATTCAGGGATAGAAAAGCCCTTGACAATCAGTCTGAATTTAGTATCATATTCAGACTGGAGGTGATAAAATGAATATTACAAATGATATAAAACCGGTTACATACTTAAAATCAAAAGCTGCAGATTTATTAAATCAAATAAATGAAACTCATCGTCCTGTTATCATTACCCAAAACGGTGAGCCGCGCGCTGTTCTTCAAGATCCGGAAAGCTACGAGAATATGCGTAATGCAATCGGAATCCTTAAGGCTCTCTCCCAGGGTGAATCAGATATTAAAAATGAAAAAATCAAATCTCAAAAGGAGGTCTTCAGCGAAATAGAAAGCTCACTGAAAGGTAAGCTTAAATGAATCAAATTTATGATATTGAATGGGCGCATATTGCTGAGAACGATTTAAAAGAAATAATTGATCATATCGCCATTGACAGCCCGGCAAATGCGTTAAAAGTTTTAGAAAAGATAAAAGACAGAACATCAAGTCTTTATACTATGCCGGAAAGATGCCGAATAGTTCCAGAGCTTAAGGAACAAGGTATTACGCAGTACAGAGAATTAATTGCTTCCCCATGGAGAATTATGTTTAGAATAGCAAAAATGAAAGTTTACGTTTTATCTGTTTTAGATTCCAGACGAAACATTGAAGATATTTTACTAAAAAGACTTATTAATATGAATCTGAACAGGGATATCATTTAACACCTCTAAACTGTTTTGGGATTGACGGCAGCAATGAAACACAAAATCACCTGTAGAAAAAAAGACCCGTTGGGTGCCATGATGCTGGACTACTTAAATGGCAGTCGGCAGGCATGTGTTGAAGTCGAATCCACAACACTTGACATGTGGAAGATGAGCGGAGAGGTCATGTTCAGAACGTTTAAAAACATGAATCGAATTGAACGCAAAGCCTTAAGCCTGTGCCGGGGCAAAACACTGGACATTGGTGCGGGAAGCGGGTGTCACAGTCTTTATCTGCAAAAAAAAGGCCGGACGGTTGATGCCCTTGACATGTCCCCGGGCTGTATTGAAGTCATGAAAAAAAGGAACCTGCCCAATGTCATCCACGGCAATCTTTTTTCAGTGAAAAACAAACAATATGATACCCTGCTGATGCTGATGAACGGCCTTGGGATTTGCGGATCACTTGATGGATTGAACCTGTTCCTGCAATTTATCAAACCCATTCTTGCCCAAAACGGCCAGGTCATTGCCGATTCCACGGATCTTGCATCACTTTATGAGCCTGAAACCCTGTCCCTGCCGGATGAGGCCTATTATGGAGAAACCGAATTTATCATGACCTATAAAGATATTGTAGGAGATCCCTTTGAATGGCTTTATGTTGATTTTAACACCCTGCAATATTATGCGGATTTTCATGGGTTTGCCTGTGAAAAAATTTTGTCGGATAAAACCGGCAGATACCTGGCCAGGATATTTTGGCAGACAAGACAATAACCTGCTTGACCGCCAGGGGGATAATAGTTTGTTTACCCTTCAAGGGAGATCAATTTTGAATGTTGAATAAAAAAAGCATCAAACCCTTTTTCCAATCATTGTTCTACTCTATTCCCTATCAAGTTAAAACCCTGTTTTCTAAAATCGGTTCCAAGCTGATCATTCTCATTTTAGCCGTGTTTATCCTGTCCATGGGCGTACTTGTTTTTCTGGCAACAAATCTTGTTACCGAATTCGGGGAATATGCCGCCTCTGTCAATGAAAAGAACATCAACGAAAAAACCACTTTGCTGTTATCCAGGATAATGGATGAACAGGCCATGAGACATGAGAACACTTTTAACAAAGTGGCGCTGTCATCTGCTGTCATTGCACAGCAGGCAGGTATTCTGTTTGATCAAAAACAAGGATTTGCCAATCAAAAAAACATCCGGCATCATCTGTCTTTTTATCCTGAAAAAAATTTCTTTTCAAATTCAGCCGCTGAAACCATTGAAATCCTTTATTGGGGAGACACAACCATATCCCGGGAGATTGCGAAAGAACTGGATGTGCTGTCAAACATTGGTCCGCTTCTGGTCAAGGTCAAGGAAAATAGTCCTGAATCCGTGGCCATCTATATGGTTGCTGAATCCAGCTTTACCTTTTATTATCCGAATTTTCACTTTATTAAAAAATTAAAACCGGCACAGGAATATGAACTCAAAAACGCCATCTGGTATCAAATGGCAAAGCCGGAAAACAACCCGGACCGTAAAACCATATGGACACAGATATACCAGGACGAGGCAGGCCAGGGGTTTATGACAACAGCTGTCACGCCGATCTATTCCAAAAATGGAGATTTCCTGGGTGTTGCCGGTATAGATATTACCCTGGATACGATTATCAAGGAAATCCTTGAAAAAAATACCCTGGCCCAAGAACAGGGCAAGATGAGCACGATGTTTTCATTTATTGTTGATACCCAGGGCAGTATTGTGGCCTTTCCCACAGATCATCTTGAACTATTCGGACTCAGCCGGAAAGAAAAAAGCGTGGCGTACGGAGATGTTCTTGAACAAAACCTCATGAATTCAAAATATGATCAGGTAAGGGCCATTAAAGATCTCATTACATCGACAAATAAACAGACCAGCAGGATTGATCTCAACAATACTCCCATCCTGATCTCGTCCCAGATCATGCCCTCAACCGGATGGCACCTTTGCATTGTAATACCGGAATCTTTTATACTTTCATCTGTAAACCAAACCCGCAATGCCATTGATTCAGTTGTCAAAAAAATGAATTACCGATTTAAATGGGTGACCCTTGCCTTTCTGGTGATCTGTGTGATCATTATTGTTCTTTTTTTAAGCCGACAGCTGATCATTCCTCTGAACAGACTTGTTTTTGGTGCCATACGGGTAAAAGGGGGCGATTTAACGGTTCATCTGGAACTGACAAGAAAAGATGAGATGGGACTTTTAACCCAGACCTTCAATACCATGGTTGCAGAACTTCACAAGTCAAGTCTTAGGGAAAAAGAGCATACCAAAACCCTTGAACAGAAAGTAAAAGAAAGAACCTGGGAGATCTTCCAAAAAAGCAAAGAACAGTCCCATACCCTTGCATTGCTTGAAAAAGAATCCCGGGACCGAAATAAAATTCAAAAAGACCTTTTGGAATCCCAGGCAAAATACCGTGATATTTTTGAAAACTCGGTGGAAGGAATATTTCAGTCCACACCTGACAATAAACTGTTAAGCGCCAATCCGGCCATGGCCAGAATTCATGGGTATGACTCTCCCCGGGAAATGCTTTCGCTGGTGGATAATATTGAGCTGCTTTATGTCTATCCTGAAGAACGCAGAAAATTTGTCCGGATGCTTGAAAAAAACAGAACCGTATCCGGATTTGAGGTACAAATTTTCAAAAAAGGCACCAGCATCATCTGGACCTCCCTGAGTGGCCGGGCGGTCATGGACCCAAACGGCAAGCTTCTTTACATCCTGGGTTCATGTGAAGATATAACCAAACGAAAACAGGCGGAAGATACCGTTAAAAAAGCATCTGAAATCGCAGAACAGGCCAACCGTGCCAAAAGCCGGTTTCTTGCAACCATGAGCCATGAAATCCGAACCCCCATGAATGCGGTGATCGGCATGACGGAAATGGTATTAAAAACGACCTTGAACAAAGAGCAGAAAAAATATCTTGAAGTGGTGTATCAATCATCAGAACATTTACTTGCGCTGATTGATGATATTCTGGATATCTCTGCCATTGAGGCAAAAAAAATTGATCTTGAAAACCGTCCTTTTGATCTTGATAAGCTGATCAAGGATGTGGTGAGCATGTTTTCAAACAAAGCAGACCAGCAGAATATAAAACTATCATACAGCATCCAGGAGGTGCCGGTTTATTTAAACGGTGATGCTGCAAGGCTGCGTCAGATCCTGGTTAACCTGATCAATAATGCCGTTAAATTCACCCCAAAAGGAACCATACAAATCAAGGCCGCCTATGACCGGGATGCTGAAAACACCTCTTCTGATCCTTTGAATCCGGAAAAAATAAAGCTCCTTTTTTCCATAAAAGATACGGGTATTGGAATTCCGGAAGACAAGTTTGACCATATTTTTAAAGATTTCATCCAATTGGAAAGCTCCCTGTCCAGAACGTATGGCGGTACAGGACTGGGACTTGCCATCTGCAAAAAACTGGTGATCCTGATGGGCGGAGATATCTGGGTGGAAAGTGAATTGTCCAAAGGAACCACCTTCTTTTTTACCATCAGGCTGAACCTTGCAACACCGGAGGAGATAAAAGCGCTTGAATATCCGGCATCAAGCGATTCCGTACCCCAGGCAAATCAGATAAATCAGGCAAACCGGATCAGCCATAACTCCCTTAAAAAATGTCATATCCTTCTTGCCGAAGATTTTGAGATCAACCAGGAAGTGATTACGCCGATTCTTGAAAAACACGGGTTCCTTGTGACCATTGTTATCAATGGAGAACAAGCGCTTCAGGCGGTTCAGGAAAAATCCTTTGACCTTATTCTCATGGATGTTCAAATGCCGGTAATGGATGGTCTTGAGGCCACATTAAAGATTCGAAACCTTAAAGACCCGTTAAAGGCATCCATCCCCATTATAGCACTGACGGCCCATGCTTTAAAAGGAGACAGGGAACGGTTTCTCAAGGCCGGTATGGATGAATATCTTTCAAAGCCTGTCCACAGCAATGAATTGATACGAGTCATTTCAAAACTGCTGGATCAGCAGGAAAAAGCCGTTGTCAAACACCCGGCCGCCCCTGAAAAACGAATAGACCTGGACTATGCGTTGACACTGGTAGGCAATGACACCGATCTTTTGTTAACCAGTTGCAAAGCCATTGTAAAATACCTGCCCCTGAAAATGACGGAACTGAATCAAGCGGTTTCAAAAAAAGAGTATCAAAGGATCACACGCCTGGCCCATTCCATTAAAAGCGCTGCCAAAAGCGTTGGGAACCGGAAATTAACAAGAATAGCCTTTGCCATGGAACAGTCCGGCAATGAAAACAAGGCGCAACGGGCTGTAAAAATAATGCCTTTTTTTAATCTTCATGTGCAAAAAATGCTGAATGAACTGGAAGACTATATTCTCAGTGCTGATCCTGATATTCCCCTGTCATAAAAAAAATACCTGTCAGAATTTCATAAGGGTTTCAATTTTTTCTGGTGTTTTTCCAGCAAATGATACAACCCGGATCTTGACACCCCGGAAAGATGACAAGCCCTTTCAATATTGCCTTTGGACAGTTTGATCAGAGAATCAAGGTATTGAGACTCATTGAGGTGCCGGAACTCTTTCAGACAGGGAAACTTGACATCCTCCATCTCAAGATTTTCCTGCCCCCCCCGGCCCAGGCTCTTGTTTGCGGCCATTTTTTTTTGACGACAATAAATTCTCACTTCCACCGGCAGATGATGGGGATTAAGCTTATGTTCATTCATGGCATTGGCAATGGACGAATGCAGAACACTGATCAATTCACGGATGTTTCCTTTCCAGTCGTACAGGATAAGGGTCTCTACAAAATCCCTGGAAACATCCTTGGTATGGATTCCGAACTGATCACAGATTTTTGCAATATAATGCCGGGTCAATAATTTGATGTCATCCAGCCGCTCCCGTAAAGGAGGCAGATGGATATGGTAGGTCACAAGCCGGTAATAAAGGTCTTTTCTGAAACGCCCCTCTTCCACCATTTTTCTTAAATCCCGGTTGGTGGCGGATATCAACCGGAAATCACACTCCACTTCGGTTTTCAATCCAAGGGGACGATATTTTTTATTCTGCAATACCCTTAAAATTGATTTCTGGGCAGGTCCGGAAAGATCGCCAACCTCATCCAGAAAAAGGGTTCCTTTGTCCGCCTGCTTTACCAAGCCGTCACTGTGGGTGACCGCCCCTGTAAACGCGCCTTTTAAATGGCCGAACAAAAGACTTTCAACCAGATTGTCCGGAAGGTTTGTGCAATCCACCGTAACAAAATTTGCCGCTGCCCGTTTACTGTTCTCATGCACGGCTTTTGCAATCAGGTCCTTGCCGGTACCGGTTTCCCCTGTAATAAAAAGATTGCCTTCGGTTTTTATGACCTTTGCAACAACATCCATGCATTTTTTTAATTTTACATTCTCACCAATGATAAAATCCGTGTTCAGGCGATCCTGAGCATCAAAGACAATTTTATTTTTCCTGAACTGCAGGGCCCGTTTGAGGGTTAACTTGATGTCATCATATGAAGGCGGTTTTTCCAGATAATCCCAGGCACCGTTATTCAGGGCCATTTCAGCGCCTGAAATCTCGGATTTCCCTGTTATAATGATGATTTCAGGAGATGAGGGCGCATCAATAAAATTGTTAATCCCCTCAAGTCCGTTGGCATCCGGTAAAATAACATCCAGAAAAACAACATCCACATAAAATTCCTGTGCAAGGCCAAGCCCGTCGGAAAAATTTTGCGCCACCCGGCATTGGTGACCCAATTTTTTCATGTAACTGACAAAAGGGGCACAAAAAATCGGATCATCGTCAACGATTAAAACACTGGCCATATTGAACCCTTTCTTTGAAAAAATATTTTTCTTCGGAACCGGCCCTATTTATACACAGAATCTTCTATTTATCAAGCATGTTGGCTGAGTCCATTTTTTTGGACGCCCCTCTCAGTTAAACGAGATTGGAATTAACGAACTCCCAATTGACAAGATTGTTAAAAAAGACATCAAGATAGCCGCCTCGGTCGTTTTGATAGTCAAGGTAGTATGCATGCTCCCATACATCCACCGTCAACAGGGGCTTAAAACCATGAGCTATGGGGGTGTCGGCATTTGAAGTTTTCATAATCTCCAACGTGTTGTCTTTCATAACCAGCCATGCCCAGCCGCTGCCGAACTGCGTCAGTCCGGCATTCTTCAACTGTTCGATAAAATTTTCATATCCTCCGAAATCGGCATTGATCTTCGCTGCGATGTCGCCTGTGGGTAATCCCCCGCAATTCGGTTTCATTGATTTCCAGTAAAATGTATGGTTCCAAACCTGAGCCGCGTTGTTGAATATTCCGATTGTGTCAGCATTATTTACGGTCTTTTTGATAATATCCGCCAACGTCTCTTTTTTCAGATCGGTTTCCTCGATCAGCTTATTCAGGTTGCTAACATAAGCGTTATGGTGTTTCCCATAATGAAAGCTCAAGGTCTTCGCGCTGATATGGGGTTCCAAAGCATATTTTTCGTAAGGAAGATCAGGTAGGATAATAGTCATTTTTTTCTCCTTTTTTTAAAAATTTGGTTTATTTGCACCGGTTTAATCAACGGCGCGACTTTTTGCTTCCTCTAAATTAGCATTGTCAGGCAAGTTTCCATGATCGACAAATATCAATTTGTTCGTTTCAAATCCCGATGCTGCTGCTTTTTCAATGAGCTTATTTTTTAAATCTGAATTTATTTCCGGCCCTCTGGCCAGAATCCATAAATAAGATTTATCAGGGCCGCATACGATTGAATATTGGTAATTCTCATGATCAAGGCCAAAAACGATATAAGAACCATAAAAGGGACCAAAAAAAGAAACTTTCAGGTGACCCTGATCAGATCCTTTTACAAAATAAGCTTTCCCTTCAACCTCTTTCCAGGCGTTTTCTTTAACCGAGTAACCGCGATTTAATACCCTGACACCACCATCATTGCGCAAACTGTAATCTGCTGTTATTCGTGTCAATCCCCGTTCAAATGAATGATCCAGCCGCGCAATTTCGTACCACTTGCCCAGATATTTTTCCAACTCGAAATTATCAACGGGTTTAATATTTTCAGGTATTCCAACACACCCCATCAGAAATAACGCCAATATTATTGATAGTTTTTTCATCTCTGTTTTTCCCCGCAAAACCTAACCCATAAAACATCCGACTTACTCTTTTTTAGTGACCATCATTGTTGTTTGATATTCTATCACCTGCTGATCACGCTGATTATAAGCCCTGTTTTGGTAAACAAACAAGAACCTTTCCGGATTTTTGGTCGGACGAAGCTCAATGACCTCTGCTTCAGCTCTCAAGGTGTCCCCAAACATCACAGGAGACGTGATCTTCATATTGTCCACACCAATATAAGCATAAATTTCATATCCGTCCCCGGCCAGAAGCCCGGCAATATTATCTGCATTATGAATCAGGCCGTCAGCCACGGTAAAGATGATGGGGCCAGCCAGTGAGCGTTCCTTGAACCAGGTTCCCCCGGCATATTCCGAATTGCTGTGAACCGACATATTAAACCAGTTGAGCTGATGCAGGATGGAAAAATCCCCCTTATCAAGCGTCCTGTTTACGCGACACGAAATTTTAGTGCCTGCTACTATCTTACCCATAAGCCACTCCTCTTTTTTTATATATTTTTTTTTATTCCTCGACATTTTTATCATGCGTTTACGTCGATCACAATATGGCCTGTAATATTACCCGCCAGGATTTCTTTGGCATACCGGGGTACATCTTCAAGGGGAATTACCTTATTGATACTTGCCAGGGCTGCATCGGAGATATCGGTTACCAACCTCTCCCAGGCGGCTATTCTCCTCGGAGTCGGGCACCACACCGAATCCACCCCTCGCAGACTCACCCCCCTCAAGATAAAGGGCATTACGGTAGCCGGCAGATCAGACCCGCCTGCCAGCCCGCAGGCGGCCACACACCCGCCGTATTTCATTTCAGACAATAACCTGGCGAGTACCTTGCTGCCGACATTGTCAACGGCACCGGCCCATTTCTGGGTTTCAAGCGGTGATGGCATCATGGTCCATTCTTCACCCCCGGCTATTTCTTTAGCCCCGATCTGTCTTAAGTAATCGTGTATGGATGCCTGCCTTGATCTTGTGAGCGCAGTAACTTCATACCCCAGTTTGGCAAGAATGGCCACTGCGTTGCTGCCCACGCCGCCGGTAGCACCGGTAACAATTACCGGACCGCTGCCCGGTGTCACCCCGGCTTCTTCCAAGGTCATGACCATGAGCATGGCTGTGTAACCGGCAGTCCCTATGGACATGGCCTTCCTGGTGTCCATGCCTTGGGGAAGGGGAATCAAAAAATCGGATTTGATTCTGGCCATCTGAGCGTAACCGCCCCAGTATCTTTCCCCCACGCTCCAGCCATTCAGGATTACCTGGTCGCCAGGGTTGAAATCAGGAGAGTTTGATTCAACCACTGTTCCTGCCAGGTCAACGCCCGGCACCATTGGGAAAAAACGAAATATTTTGTTGCGGTTTGCAAATCCCAGCCCCTCTTTATAATTTAGGGTGGAATAATCTACCTGAATCAGCACATCTTCTTCAGGCAAATCAGCAACATTCAGCTGCTTCACCGTGGCAACCAGTTCACTTGGTTCACTTTCCGCCTTGTCTACAACAAGAGCCTTAAAGGTATCTTTATTTACCATTCTGAATACTCCTTATTCTACGATTTTATTCATAGCATTTTTTTGCTGTTTGCTTTTATCATCTTTTAAAGGTATTTTCGAACCGTAAATCCGCCAGCCTAAGTATGACTGAGAATACAATCATAGATTCATTTCAAATAATTTTATGACCAAAACGAGTCTGTGGAAACACATTCCTGGCGATCAAATTTATTATTTCAAAATAATTTCCTTGGGTAGCTCACTATCTCTAAGTTTGGCCCACCCAATTTAGATATCGGGGTTACCATTTTAAGCCGGAACACCCCATAAAATAAGGCTTTTCTGGAAGGCCCTGTTTCTGAGGCTTACGCGATGGAAGACTCTCATCAATCGGTTCAAACTGTCCCGCTTTATGTCGGTAGCCGATATCGGTTTTAATCACCACTCTCAGTTAAACGAGATTGGAATTGACGAACTCCCAATTGACAAGATTGTTAAAAAAGACATCAAGGTAGCCGGCTCGGTCGTTTTGATAGTCAAGGTAGTATGCATGTTCCCATACATCCACCGTCAACAGGGGCTTAAAACCGTGAGCTATGGGGGTGTCGGCATTTGAAGTTTTCATAATCTCCAACGTGTTGTTTTTCATAACCAGCCATGCCCAGCCGCTGCCGAACTGAGTCAATCCGGCATTCTTCAACTGTTCGATGAAATTGTCATATCCTCCGAAATCGGCATTGATCTTGTCTGCAATGTCGCCTGGAGCATGAACTATGATGTTATCTCAAAGAAATTTTAGATCGGCGCGCCTACATTTGAAAGACGGCTCAACGCAGCCGTAAAGGTTCAAGAGGCTGGATATCCGATACGAATCAGGCTTGACCCAATTGTTCCGATTGATGACTGGGAAAAAGCATATGCAAAAACCATTAAATCGATCTTTGACAAAGTTTCGCCTGAACGTATGACTCTTGGAACCCTTCGATTTGAAAGAGGGTTTTACAATATGCGGAATAGTATTTTCACCTCTGGTCCAACCCTGCCTGAAATATTGGATCAAATGGAACAGATGTTTGAACCCAAATTATTTGAAGGATCGAAAAGGCCTCTCACGTATGGCATCTGCAAAAGCCCAAAAGACTAAAGGGAATACCGACAAGACGTCTGCCAAAGCACCTGATATTAAGAAAGAGTACCAATGCCATAAAATCTGACGGTATTCTTTTTTTACCCTCTATAAAATATAACGTCCTCGGATTCTGAGTCACATTGGAAATTGGAAACCGGCTGCATTTCATGGTGGAGTCGGTGAAAGCCCGGTTTGAAGACCAGCACCAGTCAGTTTTGACGTAAAGCCGTATCCGCGCCGGTTTCAATACAGCAGGTTGGGCAGAAACAAAATGATCTGTGGAAACAGGATCAGAATGATGATGCCCACAATCAATGCGGCCATAAAAGGAATCACGCCCATGAAGATTGTCTGCAGCGGAATGGTTTGCCGGAACACGGTCTGTGCCACGCCATAAACCACGTACACGTTGATGCCGATAGGCGGGGTGATTACCCCCATCTGGGTGATCATGACAATCATCACCCCGAACCAGACGGGATCATACCCCAACTGCTGGACCACGGGATAGAAAATGGGCACGGTCAGGGTGACTAATGCCAGGGCATCGATAAAACAGCCGCCGATGAGATAGATGATCAGAATCACGCTCATGACCAGCACAGAGGGAATGTCCAGACCGGCCACCCATCCGGCGATTTCAAAGGGGATTCGTGTCACGGCCAGAAATTTGCTCAGGATCACGGCCCCCACGATCAGCATCATGACCATGCAGGAGGTGCGAAGGGCCTCCAGAACGGAATTTACAAATCCCTGCCAGGTGAGCTGCCGTCTGACCAAAGCGATCAGCAGAACACCGAAGGCACCTATGGCTGCGGCTTCCGTGGGTGTGAACAAGCCTATGAAAATTCCCACAATCACCAAGGCAAAGACCGCCAGAGTTTCACCTAAACCCATAAGGGCTTTCAGCTTTTCCGTCCATGAAAAGGATTCACCCGGGGGGCCCTGTTCCGGGGAAATGGTGCATCGGATATAAATGCACAAAATGAACAGCAGCGTGATCAGCAAGGCCGGAAAAATGCCGGCCACAAACAGCGCCCCGATGGACTGCTGGGTTAAAATGCCGTATATGATCAGCACCACGGACGGGGGCATGATCATGCCGATGCTGCCTCCAGAGGCCACGGAACCGGTGGCCAGTTCATCGTCATAATTGTACCGCTTCATTTCCGGCAGCCCGATGGTGGCCATGGTGGCGGCAGTGGCCGGGCTGGATCCGCACACGGCTCCGAATGCGGTACACGCGGCCACCGTGGCCATGGCCAGGCCACCTCTGATATTGCCTAGAAATTTATATCCGGCGTCATACAGCCGTTTGCTGATACCTGAATTGAATCCCAGCTGGCCCATGAAAATGAACAAAGGAATGGTGGACAGGTCATAGGAAGCCAGGGTTTCATACACTTCTAGAGACAGCAGGGCCAGGCCGGCTTCGATATTGATGACATAGGAGAATCCCACATATCCCACCAGGGCCATGACAAATGCCACGGGCATTTGTGTCAGAAACAGTGCCAGCATGAAAACAATGCCGATAATACCGATGAGTGTCGGGCTCATTTTGAATCTCCTTTTCGCAGTTCCACAATATCAAGACAAATGGTTTCCAGAATGGTGATGGAAAAAAGCAGTAACCCGAAACCCAGGATATAAGCGATATAATAGGTGGGGAATTTCAAGCTCATGGATACTTCCCCCATCTGTCTGAGTTCCGCCGCATGCAGAAACATCTGCCATGTGATCAGTCCGAACAGAAACAGTGTTAAAGTCCGTGTGATCAGCCTGACCCAGATTTGGGTTTTTCGGGAAAAGGTCTGCATCAGAATTTCAACGCCCACATGGCCGCCTATTTTGTATGTATAGGGCAGGACCCCTGCCACGATGATGGTTGCCAGAAACCCGACGATTTCAACCGATCCGAATATCGGGTGTTTGAAAAACCGTCCGATGACATCCACCACAGTCAACAGCATCATGCCGACCAAGGCGATGCCGCCGATAAGTTTCATGGCGTTGGATAGTTTGTTCAGTGCCAGAGCAATCTGTCTCATTAAAACTCCTGTATATTGTAAGATACGGGTTATGGCTGCTGCAGACGGGCTTGGATGAAATCCACAACCACTTTGCCGTCAATGCCTCTTTTTGCCACGGATTGAATATAATTTTCTAACAGGACCGATGATTTTTCAGCCCAGCGTTTTGATTCCTCATTGGTCTGGGAAATCACGGTGCCGCCTTTGGACAGAAAAAACGCCATGCCTTTCTTGTCCGCCTCATCCCAGACCTGTCCGTGTTTCAGTGCGTATTTTTTGTTGATGCGTGTGAAAATTTCCTGCTGTTTCGGGGTCAATTGATGCCATCTTTTCTGGTTCATGAACACGGCAAAGGTGGTGGTATATCCGCTGGAAAAGTTCTGGACCATATATTTGGCCACTTCTCCCAGTTTCCAGCCGTTGTTGGCTTCGACGGGATGGGCTGACCCGTCCACCACGCCTCGTTGGAGCATCTGATAGGTTTCCGCCATGGACTGGCCCACAGGCGTCCCGCCCAGGGCGGCGATGACTTCCCCGCTGGTGCCGGTTCCCCGGATTTTCAGGCCTTTGAGATCCGCAAGGCTATGGATGGGTTTGTTCCGGGTATGAATAACACCGGGTCCGTGGGCATGCAGATACATTACTTCGGTATTGTGCAGCTCTTCCGGATCGAACCGTTCCAGCACCTGGTTGGCCACGGCCGTAGCCTGGACCCCGGAGGTGTATCCCATGGGCAGGTCAATGGCTTCCAGCACCGGAAACCGGCCCCGGGAATAGGCGATGGCCGTCATGCCGATGTCCGCCACCCCTTTTGCCACGGCAATATAAGTCTGCTGGGGCCGGGTCAGGGTAGAGGCCGGAAAATAGTTGAATACAATCTCGCCGTGGGTCTGTTCTTCAATTTCTTTGCACCAGCGTTCCGCCAGTTTACTGTGAACATGGGTGGGCGGAAAAAAGTTGGAATAGGTCAGCCGCATCTGAGCCCCGGCCGGTTGGATCAGAAAAAAAGTGGCACAGAAAACCAGAAACAATGGAACCGATCGTAAGCGCATTCAAAAAACCTCCTCAAGTCAGGCGGCCGTCTGAACCAGGGTCATTTTCATATGGCCGACTCCTGCTGTTTACATGCCGTCATTTTAGTATCACAATGCAACTATATTGTAGCATTGATTGGGGATTTATAACGAATGAACCTGCCGTTTGTCAAGAAAAATTCTGATTTTTTTCGCAAAATTTTCTAACGGTTTCGTTGACAAATCAACATTTATTTGATTGGGGCATTATATGGGATCGCTCATTCGAAACCTTTGCACGAGTCATCTATTCTTCCTCATATTCCCAATTTGGATATTGTTCATGACCCACATTCCACACCCATAACAGGCAAAATAGGCCAAATTATTTTTCAAGGCAATCGTTTGATTGGTGATTTATTTTCTGAATGCAATTTGACCTAGATTTTTCTAGTTTATTGCGTTATGCTCACCTCAATGAAAATTCATTCGAGGTGAGCATGAAACAGCAGATTCACGGATTCACGGTTCAGCATTTACCGATCATTACAGCATATGCAAAGAAAATTGGCGTAAGGGATGTCATCAATTCCTTTGGACGCCCTATGGAGATCTTCATGGGCTACAGATGGGTTAACCATTTGGCAAATGCACCGTTGTTTGTTTAAATCGAATTTTTTATTGTTTCAAGATATCTGTCACATTTCAAAATCTAATTTGACGCGATGGATATAAAAACCTATAATTTTTTAATATCCAACATAAAACACGGATGAGGATGATGATTAATAAAAAACACATTATAACCCTGTTAAAAGAATATAAAAAGAAACAAGCCAAAAAATTCGGGGTTACTAAAATGGGCATTTTTGGATCATACTTTGAATCCTGTTTTAGTATTTGAAAACCAAAATATATGATATTTATTAGTATTGCAATACGACTGTTTGCCCACCATTTTTTTATTATTTGCTTTTATCATCTTTCAATAGTTTTTTCATTTCACGGTCAAAATCAGAGATATATTTTTTATCCTTTGCTTTTCTGTATTTCTCATATTCAACTTTTGCTTTTTCAACAGCCTTTTCATGGCTGACTTTTCCGGCATTGGTTAGAAGCTCTTTTTCACTGATTCGCAAAAAATCATCCAGTTTTTGAATCCAGTCGTGCATTTTCATTAATCTGCCGGTTGTTGCCTGGAGTTCAGCAAAATCAAGGTACATGGAGACGATGAGATTGAGCTGCTTCAGTTCATCTTCTGAAAGATAATTTTTCGCGATTGTAATATCTCTTGTGGTTATATATTTGCCTTGAAAATTGGTAAGCCCTAAAAATGGTTTGTCTGCATCTACTCTTTGGCTTATCATCTCTGCGGCTGTTTGGCCGTGGATGGCATAGTGCATTTTATTTTGGACGGTTGCAAAGAATTCCCTGGTTATAGCGGCATCATTTTTATAATCAATGCTGGTTGCATAAATATCGGTTACTTTCTGGTAAAAATTTCTTTCACTGCTCCTGATGTCCCGGATTCTTTGAAGAAGTTCTTCAAAATATCTTGATCTTGCCCCTTCCTGTTTCAAGCGGTCATCATCCATTGTAAAACCTTTTACAATGTATTCATGAATCCGTTTAGTCGCCCACTGTCGAAATTTTGTACCTTGAGGAGATTTTACACGATAACCAACTGAAATTATAACATCCAGATTGTAATATTTGACCCGTTTGCTTTGCGTTTTACCCTCAATTGCACCGTGTTTTGTGGTATGTCGGAAAAGCCGACACACCTCTTTTTCGTTTAGCTCCCCCTCTTTAAAAACATTCCCGATATGTTCGGTTATAGTTGTTCTTCCTTTTCCAAACAGCATTGCCATTTGCTCTTGACTCAGCCAAACGGTTTCATCTTCCAATTGCACTTGAAGTTTAGTTGTACCATCCGAATCGGTATAAATGATTATTTCTGAGTTATGTTCCATTTTATTCCCCCTCCAAAATCGGCTTTAATATTTCAGGGAATTTTTCAAAAAAACGGTTCATTCGTTTGACTGTTTCACTATCCGGATCATTCCAACGGTTATGGAGTTCTGTTATTACCTGTTCTTTTTGATTGCCGAGGTCTGCTTTTAATGATTCCAATATTGAATTTTCTTCGTCACCTGCGATATCTTCGACAATCTTTTCAACACGATCTGTCAGGAGATACATTAAAGGTATTTTCGACCCGTAACTTATACCTGTGCCGAAAAGCCGATTTTGACTGCTTTGCAAGCTTAAAAACTGTTTTAACTTTTCCAGTTGATTATTAAATTTTTCCATAAATATCTCTTTTTAGATTGCCAGCGTTCGGTTAATCAGTTCAGGAATTGGAATATCAGTATTTTCAAATTTTTCGCTTTAACGCGGTGCTGATCGGTGTGCGGTGACCGGTCCAGCTCTTAGTTCCGGCGTAAGGCGCCGGGGATAGGGGGCTGGATGAAGTCAGCACTGCGTTCCTGGCGAAGCAGCCGCCAGGAACAAACAAAATCACCGGTTCGACCGGTGTATTTTTGTTGTTGGAGTTCGGTAAGGTGTCCCCCGAATTCCACATCCCGTAGAACTAATCAACCGAATTCTTCCCGAAGTTCATCAATTAATAACTCACAACCTTCTCCCGCTCTTTTCAAGTACCCGGCGTGAAGTATGCCTGAGTCCAAATGTCCTATTTCGCAGGCTTTGGATTCAGCCATCTCCATAAGTTTGTTTTCAAGATTTTCGAACTGGGCTCTTTTCAATTGTTTAATAGTTGTTCGAACAATGTGTGTTAATTTTTTTCTCCATCGATCTTCTAATCCAATGAGTTCATTGAAATTTTGAAGTCGTGTTTTTTCGGTGGGATCATCTGAATCAAGAAAAGGAAATATCTTTTGTCCACGATTTTCAAATCGAACTGTGTACCCTTTTGCAGATCGATAATAGGGGTGATACCAATTCAAAAACTGCTCTACTTGAGCAAAATCCAGTGGTGCTTTTTCACCTTTTCTTGCCCTTGAGTTGCAGGTTTTACAGATAGGCACTAAATTCCCAATATGTAGCGAAAGATCTGGGAATTCCTTTTTTGAATAAAAATGATCCACATCTGGATCACCCAAACTCCCATCACATAAAACGCAAACTCCAATTTCATTATCTTCAAAAAATGCATCTACAAAATATTTTCTATTAAACACAATTTCTTGGTTAACCGGATATCCATTATAAAATACAGGATCATAAAAAATTGAAAAAAAACCCCGATAAGATTTCTGAATAGTTTCATTCTTAACTTCATCAATTTTTCTAAGCAAATGAACAGCGTCAGCAGTCAAGTCATCAAAACTTTTTTCAATTGCTTGATTGTTGATGAAAATTTCAAAAATCAATTTTTTTTCATCAATTGTTGCATCGGCAATAATTTGTAAATGCTGGAGAAATGTTTTTTTGGGATTGTTAATTTTATCCTTTCGATTGCATAAACTTCGGAACCATTTTTCATTCGGTTCTGTCAATTGATTTGCCAAATATTCTATTGAGACTTGATTCTTTGAAACCTCTTCTGCACAGACCTTAGAAAGCAAATCATTTTGAAGTTGTCTTACCCAATTAAAATAATTTGAGCAGACCTGTTCAATTTTATAGAGCATTTAGTTTTCTCCAAATGGTTCTGAGTTCAGAGCGATGCAATCCAGGGCCTATTCGTTTGATAATCTTTTCTAATTCTTCCTTTTGGTCTGGAGTCCATTCTTTTTTTAATTGTTCATTTAGCCACTCCAAAGATCGCTTACCAATGCTATCGTCGGCATCAAAAATATTAATCATGATTTCGCTTGGATCTGCACCAAAGGTCGTTGATGTTATATTGCTGACATATGCGTTGCCATCCTCTTTTTTCAACAATTTTATTTCATCGTCAAAAACATCGGTCAAAGCAATACTTGAATGGGTGGAGATAATCACCTCATTTGTCTGATTCCCAAGGACTTCGTCAATAATAGATACAATCTCGCGTTTCCAAACATCATTAAAGTGACTTTCGGGTTCATCTAACAATAGGAGTGCATCATCTCTACCCTGCATCAGATAAAAGAGGGCCATTCGTCCTAAATAGACTTGTTCCCCATCTGAAAGTTCATCAAACAAAAGAATATCA
Source organism: Desulfobacula phenolica (assembly GCF_900105645.1). Classification (NCBI taxonomy): domain Bacteria; kingdom Pseudomonadati; phylum Thermodesulfobacteriota; class Desulfobacteria; order Desulfobacterales; family Desulfobacteraceae; genus Desulfobacula; species Desulfobacula phenolica. Next base: position 18,894 of record NZ_FNLL01000008.1, read on the forward strand.
TCAGTGTGAGTGCTTTTAAGTGCAATCTGAACATCCTCAATAATGCCTTGCTGGTATAGACTCAAAAGCTGCTTAAAATGATCATAGGGTTGTCCTTTTTTCCCTCCCAGGAATTGTAAAAGCCCATCACCCACATACTCAAACGCATCCGTAGAGCCAAAATGAAGTTTCATGGCCTCATCATTGAGAGAACGTGCAAAATCGGCTGTATTTTTTGATTTCAAATCAAAAAATATTCGCCTTTTGGAACTGGGTTCTGGCTCTTTAATTGCGTCACTGGCAAAACCCAACATGGCTTGAAACAGGGAACTTTTAAAACTCCTTTCCATTTCAGACCAATCATCTGGGTTAAAATCTGCAGTGAATGAAATACAAACCGGCCACAGCCAACCAACCTGATGAAACAATCTTGGCAGACCCGGTTCTTTTTCTCGATCTGTTATCAACGTATTGTGACGAAGAATTTTATCTACAAAATTTTCATATTTGCGTAGTTCTTCCATGGATAAAGGCAATGAGACAGCAATGAGTGCGAATTTCAAAAGCAGCGGTGTAATAAATAAGCAGATTTCCTGATCGCTTTCCCTGCTGCTGAATTCTTCTTGGATTTTTTTTATTTCATGGATAGCATCCTGTTTTTCCTGTATTCCAGTTTGTCCTAAAAAATCAATTTCTTTTTGAAGCGTCCAACCAAAAGGGCGTTCTTGGCTTGTATCATAATCAGCAGCTTGGGACACAATATCCATACGGGAGTTGGAAGCTGAAGGTTCCAAGTAAAAGATGGACTCCCAAGGTGCTGTATGTCCAGAAGTATAGGCTAAAATCGTTCTTGGAAGCCCAACCCTTTTTCCGGGCCAATTACCATCTTTAATCAGTGGTTCCCAGTGCCCGTCGTCATGTATAGCTTTAGTGACTTCTGCCTGCCAATCACCAGTCCTGAATTCCGGAGGAAAAAGAATCCGGCTTGAGTTAGATTGCCACCATCCAGGACTACCCTGATCTCCGGGATTATCAAATAGTAGTGTTCTGGCCTGCTTCCCTTTGCCCAGCTCATAAATAAGGGTCACGGGAAAATTGGGTTTTTGCTGTCTTGCAAGACACAGGAATGTTTCTAATATGGCCTGCAAAAGATGCGTTTTACCGGAGCCATTGACACCCACAACAAACCGTATCGCACACTCACGGTGTAGCGGGGACTCAGCACTGAAAGAAATATCAATATCATTTAATGGTGGATAATTTTTAAGTGATAGATACCGTAATCGCATACCATCAACCTTTCGCCAAGTAATGTCTGTCTGCTACCTGACACAACTCTTCTTCACGAAACCCTCTAAATCCGGTGACATACTCGCCTTCGTGATTGTTTAGGCTAATTTTGGCAATAAGACCAAGACCTGCCAGTTGATTCAATGCCCGAAGAATTTTATCATCTGCATCTTCTAAATGTTCTATCGGGAAGGATTGCTCACGAAAAGATTCAAGGTCTTCCGAAGGGATCAAAGTGCCCTTCCATTCCCTTAAAGCTTTATATACAAAGCCTTGAAAGTCGCTTAATTGATCCATTAGCCAATGGCGCTTTTTCCGGGATAACCAGGGTCGTTCTTCAGGAATAGACAATTCTTTTGTAATTATCTTTTTTGAAATACCAAGCGCCTCATCTCTTTGTTCAGCAGCAGATCTTAATTCAGCTTGATTGTTTGAACGCCAATTACGTGTTAGCTCTCCTGAAAAAGCATGATGCAGCATTGTCTTTTTCAACAAATCAAATATGCTTATATTTTTTAAGGTTTTTGCTCTAATCTTTCTTATCTCATCAATTGCATTTGCAAATCGAATTTGCAATTTCATATCTGGTTTTGGCAACGCTAAACTTCCCAATTCAGTAGCATTAATATTTGCCATATTACCGGCCTGTTTAGCCATGTTGAATAATTTTTTCTTTCCATATTCACTATTTAATAGAGCCCAAACATATTCGGGAAGTAACCCCTCTTTTAAGCGCACCCGAATCAGATAAGACGCAAAAGAAAAATTTTTATAGTCTTTTTCTAAAAGACATGTTTTCCCAACCAATTCTTTTGAGTTTGTACGATTAAATAGAAGATCTCCTTTTTTTAAATTGTAGGGTTTGTTTTCATCTTCAGGTTTGTCGAAATATTTTAATTTTTCAATGTCTATCCATCCGTCCAAGGTTATATTACTCATACGAAATACAGGAATATCCCCATATTCAGCCACACTATCTGAACTCCCATATTGTGTTTCTTTGATATATTGACCGAGCCGGACTTCATTTTTAATACCATCATGGTTGAAATAATTACCGAAAAAGTTCCAAAATAAACTGGCTGTGATTTTTTTAAGAGACGTGTTTCTGTCATTTTTTAATTTTACAAACGCATCTACTTGTTTGCTTAAACCTACAATTTTTTCTTGTTCCAGAAGAGGCGGAAGCGGTATCTTTATAGTAGCTAATGTGGATTTCGAAATTTCTTTGAATGTAGTTCCCCAGGCCCTACTAATTAAAAACTTCTTTATTGCATTCAACCATATAGCTAAAAATTCATTACTCAATAGTTCTGAGTTGCAAATAAAATTTGCGAAACCTTGATTAGTGGCCATAGGTTTTAATGCTATAACTGCATTACCAATAGTAGCTCGACTGGTCATCAAGACTGCTCCAGCTGGGAGTAATTTAGCCGACGAATTCTTCAAACCTTCTTCAGAAATGTTTTCAGCAGAGTTTTCTATAAAGAGTCCTTCTATATTTGTTACATCAGTGGGTGTGACCCATGGGATATTTCCTATAAAATATTTCTTTTTAGAACGGCTTGGTGTTCCTCCGCCTACAATTTTACAAACTTCACTCAAAGCCACTTCTTTCCATAATCGTGGATACTCAATCAGTGGCATTATCGTGCCTCCACTATATCTAACAATGTATCAAGCCCCTCAATAATCTGTTGCTCCCTTTTCTTTAGTTCGGAAATCATTTCAGCAACGCTTTTATCACTTTTAATTGTTTCAAATGAAAATGGTTTGTACTGGCCTGCCGAAAGCTTCCAATTGTGGGCTTCAATGCAGTCAGGATCAAGTAAAGCCTCCTTTAATTTCCCCTTTTTGTCATACAGCTCAAGACTCTCAACATATTCCGGCCGAATCTTGTTATTCTCATCGTGACTTCCTTTTAGTTGACCGTCTTCACTTTCCCATTCATCGTTCTGCGCATATACCCGAACCGGAGCTGACCAGCATTTTGTTTCCTTTATTCCATCTTCGTTTTTTTGAACATCTATTGTACGAAGCATGACATCATAACCGTCCAGCTTGGCAAATTCCTTTGCGATTGTTTTAATTTGCTTTTTAAACTCATCTTCTGAAGATTTGGAAGGGGAAGACTTTTTACCCTTGATAATTTCCTGCAAGTTTAGTTCTGTCTCAGTCTCCAGTGTTTCTTTGAACATATTCTGGTATAATTGCCAGCCAAGCACTTCTTCCTGATCAAACAGATTTTTTATCCCTTTTGCAAAACATAGGGACCGAACTTTTTTGGCCCCCATATTAAGGGCTTTTTTTGCTTCCTTTTTTTTGTCAGCCACGTTTTTTGATGACATTTTCTCAGATATATCAGGAGTGGCAGACTTTAAAATATTTCCTACCAATTTTTTAATTAGCTTGGCTTGAGTCGCTTCAATAAGCTCACGAGCCTGAACAGGGTCAACCGGCAACCCAAACAATTCATGAATTCCGGCCACCCTATCTTTCCAATGCTGGAGTTCTTTTACATCTGCAAACACTGACATGGCTTGTTTATCAACAAATCGCCACCGTTCAGTGAAATATTGCGGCTGGAAATAAACCAGCTCATCAAAATTATTCTCATAGCGGTTTTTGAATTTTTTTATGACATCCCATAGATCATTGTTTTGCCCTTTTCGCTCATTTCGTTTAGCATCTAAGGTGTATGCTTCTTCTTCTACCTCATAAAACCAGACATTTTGGGTACGAGGAGGATTATTCGTGTTCCACTCTCTGGCATGCGCTTTAGCGGTTTCTTTTTGAAATACTAAAATAGAAGTTTTTACCCCGGTATAGGGTTGAAATGCACCGGCAGGAAGGGAAATAACGACTTCAACCAGATGCTCCGTTAGCAATTCACGGCGTAAGCTGGCATGGGCATCGGTATTCCCAAACAGAACACCTTCAGGGACTATAACAGTACAACGGCCTCCTACTTTGAGAAGATCTAACATCAACCAAACAAAAAGGAGTTCGCTTTTATTGGTGATGGCTAAAGAGGCCTTTTTCCCACTAGCCCCGGCTGCAGGGAATAAAGTACGCTCTAAATCTTCTTTATCCACTGAACCTGTAAACGGCGGATTGGCCAGGACACAGTCATAAGTTTCCGAGGCGATTAGATGTTTTGTTTTATCATCTTCTTTACGTTTTCCCAGGCTGTCCCGCTGGTGTATTTGAGGATTAGTGACCCCATGCAAAATCATATTCATCCAGCCGATACGCACCATGGTGCGGTCATTGTCGATACCCACATAATTTAATCCATTGAAAACCTCATCAAAGTCTTCAACCAGGCCGGCACCATCCGCCCTGTGGGGTGTTCCATCCCATTCGATTTTTAATGATTCTTCGGCGGTGTTATTTTTTAAGATATGATTCATGGCAGAAAACAAGAATCCACCAGTACCCGCAGCTGGATCAATTATCCTCATTCCCGGTTGTGGATCAAGGATTTCCACCAATGTTCGGATGATATGGCGGGGGGTTCTAAACTGACCGTTTTTACCGGCTGAAGATATTTCAGACAAGAGATACTCAAAAGTATCGCCCATAATATCATCACTGACACTTGATGCTTCTACATGGCCAAAGAGTTCATCAATCAATTTGACGGCATCTGCGAGAATGGCCCCTTTTCCAGGATCAAGCTGGAAATAGGCATCACTCATCCGACCACCTATAGTGGAAAGGTCAGATCCGTTTGTGTCTGCTTTTTCCATGATACTCTCCAACTGCCTGAGCCAAGGGAAAACCACATCAATGAGATGCTGAATATCATTGGATTGCTGCTTGATATAACTCCAGCGACACTCATCCCCTTTTTCATAATATTGGGGATCGTATATTGAATTCTTATTTTTAATAATCCGTTCTTCATCCAAGCCTTCCAACCTTTTTAGGAAAAGAAGATAGGTTATCTGCTCTATGGCTACCAGCGGGTTTGTAATCCCGGCTGTCCAAAATTTATTCCATAGCTTGTCTACTTTTTGTTTCAAATGTGGTGCGAGCATTTTTTCCTTTATCTAAATTATAAATATTTAATTTTTTTATGCGGCCTCTTCAGCCAGATGGTTTGCAAAATTGATAATTTCTTCTATTTCTTTTGGAGCAAATAGATTTTCAACTTGTCCTACTCTTGAAAGGGGTGGTTTGTATAACAATTCTTTTGATATCTTTGCATGCCGTAAAACTGCAGCACGGATGGCGCGTAGAAAATTTATCTGACTCGCACTCATAAATCCATGTGCGTGAATGAATTGTTCAAACGCTTGTTTGATCTGTTCTTCTCTGTCCGGGAGTTTTGAAATGTTTAAAATGTGTTTCATAAAATCCGGCAAATTCAATGTCGGCTGCTGATAGACTTCACGAAGGACATCTTCCGTAACAAAAAGGTCGATCTGATTAAGCGCTTCTGAGAGCATCAGAATATCTTCATCATTAAGTTGAGCCCCTTTTTTAAGTTTAATAAGAGCCGGTTGCTTATCAGCTATGTTTTTTATATGTGCTTCAACTTTTTCACGATAACTTTCAACAAAAGCACCTTCTCCTGAAGGGCCATATACAATCCAACGCCGGGTTGCAATATAATCGGATAAATTTAGTTCAATCATCTCTGCTTGTTGTGACTGTCGGAAACGCATGAGGGGGGCGAATACATCTTGCAACTCCTGCAGTCGTTGAAGATCAAGATTATCCCAGAAACCGGGAGTTAGTATCCAGGCTCGTTTTTCAGCTACAGCAGCCACCTCTCGAACATTTTCTGCAAGATTGCGTATGGAATCCTTTATTTTTTCAGAAAGCGCGGCTATTTTCTTAGTTTCACCATTCAGGTAGGCTACTGTTGTACGCTCTACCACAACACGGAACTGAATTTGAATAAATGAGTCGGCCCAATAATATCTCAATAGTGGCGCTATTGTTTGTGAAAGGTGTTGATCATTTTTTAAACTCGGTGAATACCAGGAATGAATCAACTCCTGTATTTCTTCCATATGCGGTCTGATATTTACATTTTCCATGGGCAAGGCCATTAACATTTTTTGCAAATCAGAAATGGTGTAGCTGTCATCCTCTTGTTTGCTCAAAAGAAGGGATCGTTTTTCAAGTCTTAATCGGAAAAGACTAACAGGTAAAGGTTCTGACGGGTGCTCTGTTTCTCCTTCTGGATTTAGTTGAAAATAATTAAAATTATTCCAGCAATCGATAATGAGAAAATTTGTTTTCTCTTTTCCGGTCAATGGATTTGTATACCTTCGTGTGCCACGGCCAATCATTTGCCAAAATTTAACCCGGCTAAACACAGGTTTTGCAAAAAGCAAAGTTTGGATTGTCGGTATATCAATCCCTGTATCAAGCATATCTATTGAAATTGCCACTCTGGGCATATCCTTAAATTTAAAATCATCAAGCGTATTTTCGGCCCTTTCCATATGGCTGTCTATAATTTCAGCCATACCTTTCCGTTGATATTCCGGGTACAATCGGTTGAAGCTTTCATACAGTCTTTTAGCGTGTGCATGACTTACAGCAAAAATAATTGCTTTATGTGGGAGGCCGAGAGAGTCTTTGCGGCATTTCTCCATGAATTCACGGACAATTGAGTTGATTGTTCCTGTATTGGTAACCTTTTTTTCTAAATCTGTTCCCTCAAAATTCAGTTCTTCCAGATCAAGCCCTTGTGTTTGCATTTGTTCCTGAATTTGAGTCGGGAGCTGGCCTGCTTTAATCCCTTTGACTTGAAAATTTGTCTGAGCCTGTAAAACTCTGTAACTTGCAAGATGTTCATCTAAGACTGCTTGTTCGAAGGAATAGTTAAATGTTGGTATGCCATCATCGCATTCAAACAATTGAAATGTATTGTGATCAATGAAATCCGTTGGCGTTGCGGTAAGACCTATTTGGAGGCTATCAAACCAATCAAAAATTGCTTTGTATCGATTATAAATCGAACGGTGGCTTTCATCTGCAACAATGACGTCATAATATCCAACAGATAGTTGTTCATAGACTTGCATCATACTGGGATAGGTTGATAGTTGTATCCTTGCTGCGGTTGGAATTTCCCCTCCCTCTACTCGGGCAATGCTCTCATTGGGCAAATGCTCTTTAAAGCTCCCAAGCGCCTGTCGAACTAACTCCCTTCTATCTGCAAGGAAAAGAACACGTTGGATACGTTTTGCCCTTAAAAGTATATCTATAACACTTATAATTGTACGTGTTTTCCCCGTACCAGTTGCCATCACAAGTAAAAATTTTCTATGGCTTTTCTCTACAGCCTCAGTAATCCTGCGAATGGCTTCCGTCTGATAATCACGCCCGGCAATGTCAGGGTTGGGGGCTATCTGAACAAGTGATTTCGAATAGTTTCTTTGGTGGACAAGGCGTTCTAAATCTTCTCTGTTATAAAACCCACTAATTTTTCGAGGTGGATAGTTTGGGCGATCCCAAAACTGTATTTCTTTACCATTTGTGAGAAAAATAAAAGGCTCAAATCCAAATTTTGCCTTTATTTGATCAGCATAATCTGCAGCCTGTCTTTTACCCGATAGCTCATCCCGGCTTGTTTTTTTCGCTTCTACAACAGCAATAGGTTTTCTGGTTCTATCAAGCAAAACATAATCAACAAATTCGCCTTTGATCTTATAGGGTGTACGATCTTCTCGAATCTCATGACCAGATCCCGTATAAAATTCTTCAATCAGAGTGTAGGAATCCATACTCCAACCGGCTTTGGCAAGTTGGATATCAATCAAATCCTGACGTGCCTGACTCTCTGTTAAAGACAAAAAACAATATTCCTTTAAAAGGTTAACCTAAATAAAAGCAACAATTTCCAGATTATAAAGCGTATTCAAACAATATCCCACGATATTGCAATCAGCTGATTAGGACTTGTATAAACAAATAAAATAATTGTAAAGAATAAATGTCCGTTTTTTTTGCTCAAGCGCTATCCGAAATAGAATAAATCCCTTTCCATTATTAAAAGCTTCTTTGAAGGCACCCGATGAAGCTTGATGCCTACCGTACCGTACTGATTTTAATCTTGGAAAAAGTCGGGATTTTTCTTTCCGAATTTCTTCAAGGTTTTGAGCCATTAATACCTTGGACGTTTTTGCGGACAATGCTTTTATAAATCAAAAAGATGAACCCTGTCCAAATTTTTGGACACCTCTTTGATTCAGCTTGAATTGCCTGTGTTTCGATGTGTTGCCGGGAATATCCGGCAACACATTTTTTTGTCTGTTTTTTTTAAAGGGGACTTAAAAATCCAAAAATATGGACTTTTCCCGCATCCTGTTCAAGAAACACAATTAAAACCCTTTGAATTTTATAGAAACAAGTCTTAACCGAATTTTGCACAAACAAAATCACATGATCTATTTTCCATATTTTCAGCAACTTGCCAAAAAGTCTTCCACCTCCTGCATCATCTATTTCATCAAGATGGCATACAACTTGTAATTACCCTTTTTCAGGCATGCTCAATAAAGATCTGGATCGGGTCTTTGATAAACTTTAATACGTTTTAATCTTAAGGAGAAAGGATTCATGAGAAAATTAATTCGATTAAGTACGATGTTCATCCTGCTGGGTATTTATCCACTTGCAGGATCTACCGTCTATGGAGATGTCTTATTTGGGGACACTTCCATGGTCAGGCAAAAATGTGCCGCCTGCCATAAGCCGGATACCAAAGGCCGCCTTGAAGTGATTGAAGAGACAAGAAAATCGACGGAAGAATGGAAAGTCGTGGTCGACCGGATGATCCGCCTGAACAGTGCGCCCCTGGAAGACGAAGAGTTCTACCCCGTCATAAAGGAGTTGAGTAAAACCCTTTGCCTTACCCCGGAAGAATCCGATGCCGTTGCGTATTTAAACAGTGATGAGAACAGCCAATACCGGGAAATTCCGAAAAATGACCTGGAAACAAGGATTTATACGGCCTGTGTCAGATGCCATACCTTTGGCAAGATCGCATCCCACAAAATGACAAAAGATCAATGGAATGAAAACAGGAACCTTCATCTTGGATACTATCCTACCGTCATTCCCCAGATGCGTGAAATGGACTGGTACAAGGAATCCGAAGCGCTGAATGAACCCCTGTCCAAATTATTTGCCTTTGACACCCCGGAGTATAAAAAATGGCTTAAAAACAGAAAAGACCAGGATCTGACAGGGCAGTGGAATGTGGCGGGATATCAGCCCGGTATGGGATATTATCAAGGAGTTTATACCATTGAGCCCAACCCGGCCAAGGGTGAAGACGAATATTTCATTGAAAAAAAGATTCAATACAAAAGCGGCCTCAATATTTCCACAAAGGGTGAAGGCACCCTTTTCAGTGAGTATCATTTAAGATATGCACTGGCGCCTACGCCTCTTACCGGAAGAGTCGAAGGCGTGTTTGATCTTAATGCCGACACAATGGGATTTAAGGGAAAATGGTGGACGGTTGTTCAGGATTCAAATGCCTATGGCAATGAAGCATTTTATAAAGCCGACAGTGCGCCAAAAATTATAGCTGCATTCCCACAGTCATTAAGGGTGCTTCCCGGCACGGAACAGACATTGACACTGGTGGGGGTTGGGCTTTCTGAAAATATTTCAAAAACCGACGTTCGATTTTCAGATCCCAACATCACCGTAACAAGCCTCGTAAAAACAAATTCTTCGGAACTGGTCTGCAATGTCATTGTGGCAGCCGGTGCCGCCACCGGCCTGGCCGATGTAAGCGTTAAAAAATTGAATTTCAAGGGTCTCAAGATTTTTGACAAGATAGATGCCATCAGCGTATCGCCCAAAATCGGACGGGCACGGGTCAGCAGCGGTGCCGCATATCCTCCCCAGGGCGTTCAGTTTGTTGCCAGGGGAATCAATTTTGGTGCGGATGGGAAACAAGGAACCTCGGATGACCTGGTTCTGGACCCTGTAACCGCCCGATGGGAACTGGAAGAAGAAAAAACCCGTGAAGACGATGATGATATGGCATATCTGAATGTACCGTTAATCAACGGACTTTACACCCCGACAACAACCTATGGTCCCATAAAGACAAGAAAACAGAACAGAGAAGGTGTTGGCCTCATTGCCGTAAATGCAATGTTTGAAGACCAGGGCAGACAACTTACGGACAGGGTCCGCCTTGCCGTGACGGTCCCGGATTATATAACTCACTTGAAATAGGATACGTCATGGAAATGATGAAAATTGCCGACCATAAAAGATTTCAGGCCAATGGGAATGAGTTTGTTTTTATGACACAGACCGGTTCCATATTTGAAATTGAAACCGGATCTGAAACACAGGCCGTTCTTAATCATGACATCAGTCAGCGCACGTTCACAAAACAAGACGTTTATTCCATTTTAAAAGGAACCCGGAGCGATAAAGACAGCTTATGGAACGATCTTGCAAAGAACCGGGTTCTGGCGCCACAAGAACTGCCTGAAAACAAACCCTTGCAACATTTTCCTGAGATTCCCTTAAAAACACTGGTGCTTCATGTGACGGAAGCCTGCAACCTGGGATGCCATTATTGCTATCACAATCCCGAAAACACAAACAAATCATTGGGTTTGAACAAAACACCGGATTTGTCAATGGAGTTTAAGGTGGCAAAAAAAGCAGTTGATTTTTTATTTGAGCATTCAAGGGGACTTGAGGAGCTTGTTCTGGTCTTTTTCGGGGGAGAACCCCTGCTCAATTTAAACCTCATTTCCAAAACCGTCACCTATGCAAATGAAAAAGCACGGGAAAACGCTAAAACCATCGAATATGCCATGACAACCAATGGCACGCTTTTAACGGATAAAGCCATACACTTCCTGAATGAAAACAAAATCGGCACCACGGTCAGCCTGGATGGGCTTGAAGCGGTGCATGATCGTTTCAGGCAGTTTCCTGACGGTTCTCCCTCCTATAAAGTCATCCTGCCGAAAATAAAAAAATTTCTCGGCAAAGAAAACCCGAAACCTGTGGTGGCCAGGGTAACGCTGGCAAAAGACGCAAAGGATATTTCAAGAACCCTTTACCATCTTCTGGGTCTTGGATTTTCAGAAGTCGGGTTTGCACCGGTCACGACCATGGATACGGATTTTCAACTGGATGCCCACCAGATGACGTCCTTACTTGAACAATTTGTACACCTGTCCGAGACATTCATAAACCTTGCCCTGAAAGATGAATTCCTGGGGTTCACCAATCTGGTTGACCTGCTGGTAACACTGCATGAGGGGGAAGTAAAACAATACCCTTGCGGCGCAGGTATCGGCATGTTTTCAGTTGATCCCAAAGGCGGTCTTTTCCTGTGCCAGAGACTGACCCATGATGATTCCGCCCGGATGGGGGATATCTTTGACGGCCTTGACCGGGAAAAGCTTGGAACATTCAGGCTGGACGCGGGACTGGACAAAAAAAGCGACTGCAAAGGATGCTGGGCCGCCTCCATCTGTGCAGGGGGGTGTTACCACGAGGCAAAAATCAGGGAAGGTGATCTATTGTTGCCCAATCTGCATTATTGTCAATGGATTAAAACCTGGATTGCCACAGGGCTGAATGTGTATGGCAGATTGATGAAACAAGCCCCCTCTTTTCTGGATAAACTTTCCATGCTCAGAGGGCATGAACCCTTGTTTAACCCGCTGGTTTGATCGGGTAAAAAGAACGGATAAACTCTTAACGGTTTGCAGGAGCAATTTAATGAAAAAACGATTAACGTGTTTATGCAGCATTTTATTTTTTATGGTAATCAGTACCATCTGTCAGGCAGATGTATTAGACCCTCTGGACAATAGTTCCGCGCCCGTGGGCACCAAAGTCCTTATCAACTATTTTGGCTATCAGCATCTGCCGGAATATGAAACCGAAGACGGCACCACAGTGGATATCGGCGTCGATGTTGCCTATGCCGCATTCAGACCCGTTTATTTTGCGGGAAAAGTATGGGGAAAAACCTGGGGGGTCAATGCCGTTGTCCCGTTTCTGGATATTGCCACCGATGGTGCAGACACTGCAACGGGTGTGGGAGATTTAGTGGTCGGCCCGTTTATCTTCCTGTATGAAAATTTCGAAGACCAGCTGTTTCTCTCTTTCTGGGAATTTGCCTATACCCCTACCGGTTCCGATGACGTCAGCAATGATTCCTGGTGGTTTCAACACCAGGTCGCCTTTGGCTGGTATCCCGGCCCATATTCCCTGGATGTCTGCTTAAATTACTGGCAAAAAGACGAGGATGCTGCTGGTGCCGATGTCTCGGATGCGATTGAGCTTGAGGCGGCGGTTGCCTATGCGGTTACGGAAAAGTTTCGTGTCGGGGTTCAGGCTGCCTGGTGGAAAGATTTTGACGATATTGAATCCGAGGGCGTCTCCCTTGACGGCACCCAGGGAGAAAATTTAAAACTGGGCTTTAACCTGGGCTACGCACTGCAGGAAAATCTCATGGTCAATTTGCGCTACATGCATGACGTAGAGTCTGAAGCTTTCACAAAAGGCTCCTGGACATATCTGCGGCTTGTTTACATTTTTTAATCCTGTCTCTTCGCAGAAAACTTTTTAACAAAAGCCAGGATTTAATAAGGAGAAATAAATGAAAAAAAAAGATCTCAAACCCATTAATAAAAAAGCAAAAAAAATTGAACATGAGGTCAAAGGCATGGCCGATGACAATATCATGACAGGTATGCCCATCGGATGCACCACGATTTTTGATACGGGCTGGGAAACAAACCCGCGTGCGGAAACCCCCATGAGCAACTGCCTGTCCAGCGCAAGAGACTTTACTGCCTGCTCCGGGTCCTGCTGGTGGCCGGCCCAGACACCTGACAGCGTCACCAATTTTCCTGATTTCCAGAATCAATGCCAGGCCATTGAGAAGGATTGGAGAAATTTGAATTTTGTGATCAAACGATAAAAAGGAGATACCACCAATGAGGCCGAATAAAAGCAAGATTGCACTGATATCCATCATCACCTTTATCCTGATGACCTTGGTTTCCCAGGGGGCCTGGGCAAAGGATTTTATTTATGCACCCATTTCAAATGGCCTGCAGATTATTGATTGTGACACCGACACCATCATCAAAACCATACCGTACAATGACACGATTCTTTCAGCAGCGTTTTCTCCGGACGGCAAACGATACTATTTGAATGCCGTACAGTCTGTATATGTCATTGACACGGCCACTGACAAATTGATAGACACCCTTTCTTTTTCCTCGGAATTGAGCAAGGTGTCCGTATTCGGGATAACGGTTTCCAATGACGGAAAAAAGCTCTACATGTGCTGTTCCATTACAAAGAAAAAACAGAATATTCCCAAGCTCAATGTTCTGCCGCCCCAGCTTGTGGCGTATGATATTGCCGGCAGAAAAATGGTAAAAAATTATCCTATCCCTGCCAGTTTCTCTTCACCCATCACCCTTATCAATGACCCGGACCATCTGGTTCTGGTAGGTCTGGATATCCTCAAAATCAACCTTAAAACCGGCAAAACAGAACAGATGATGGGGCTTTTAAACACTAAAAAACCCGAGGACATGAGAAATTCCCTGGTGGTCTGGCAGCCCGGCAGCCCCGGAGATCATGGCATTTTTGTAAACCCCTATTATGACGCACAGGGACTGGGGTACTTTATCATTGATAAAAATACCGGCAAATTGAGTCTTCTTCGGGGAAAAGATGTCTGGTTTGCCTACTCCAGCATATTGTCGCCGGATAAAAAATTCATCTATGCGGTTATGGATGAGCTGATAAAAGTGGATATGGCAACCGGCGAGACCGTCAAGGCCGTACCTTTGAAAACAGGCACCAATTACACGGTTGCCCTGACATCGGACGGCAAAAAGATTTATGTCGGTCCTGCCGGGCCGGATATCAGTGTGTATGATACAAAAACACTTGAACTGTTAAGCGTCATTCCGCTCATGGCAGACGGAGAGTATATGACCTGCTTCAACAAAAAATAGCGCATTTTAACACGGCACCAAGCCCTGTGATGCAAGATCAGCTTGAAGAACATTCCGGGAACCGTTCATGGATAATGGATAATAAACAAACGGTTTCCTGGAATGTCCCGGCCTGCAAAAGAGCATTAAAATACCGACGCATTAACGGCCATGGCAGATTGAGCTGCCACAACAAAAAATGAAAGAGTTTTGATTACAACTGGTTATAAGTTCTTTCATATAAACCGTGACAAGGCACTCTAAAAAGATTGGAATAAGACTATGAATATTATCAAACACTTAAAACAAAGCAAAAAAATAATCCTGATCATACTGCTGGCGACGATTCCTGTTGTCGGGTTCGGTGCCCACGAATTGTCCGTTGTGTATTTTCAGGATAAAACCTGTGTGGTCTGTCATGAAATGAAAGCGCCCATTGAAAACTGGAAAGCATCCGGCACGGCTAAAAATCATGGAAATTGTGCAGGATGCCATTTTGACAAAGGATTCAAGGGATGGATGGACATGAATAAATCCGCACTCAGGCTGTCTGTGGAACATTTCAAAAGAGATCCCAATGAGCCCATTAAACCCAAGGAAGAGCCGTTGTTCCTGGACGAAGGAAAGGAACCAGGATATTGGAGCCATGTGCCCAACAGCCGATGTTTCAGCTGCAAGAATGTGGAAAACCATAAAGAAAGCGATCAGGTCAGAATCCACAACAAACTGATCAAGAACGTTGCCTCCCAACCCTGCAAGGACTGCCATAACCATGAGATGAGAAAAGGGCAGAAGTTTTTTGAAAAAGTAAGCGCCCGGGAAAACCAGGCCGGTTGATTCAAGAGAAAAAAGGGGGTGAGCATGAAAGTGGCATGGCACATGACAAGGAACAGTGTAAAGGATTTTCCCCATGGTTTTATGCAGGAACTTAACACCATTTACGCAGAAACAAGTTCGGAAGACCTTTATTGGGATGAGGCCCGGTCCTCTTTAGACCGTATTTATGTGGGAGATGAATTTTGCCCGACCCGGTTGCCGACCCCGCAGGAACTGTCTTGTTTGTGCGGGTTTACAGAACAAAAAAATCTATCTCTCACCCTTTTAACACCGGTTCTGACAGACCAGGGGATTGAACACTGCACGCCGTTGTTTGACAGATTAAACCAATGGAACCCAGAAGCCGAGGTGGTGGTCAATGATTTAGGGGTGTTGTTTTTCCTGAAAAAACAATATCCAAATTTTCAACTCTCCATGGGCAGACTTTTCAACAGGGGATTTAAAGATCCCCGGCTCAAAGATAAAGATTTTGCAGCTTCAGAAGAAATGGGAGGACTTTTAAACGACTGCTCATTTCGCCACGAAAACCTTCAGGTTCTGGCGGAAAATCTTGGCGTTCACCGGCTTGAACAGGATCTTCTGCCCTATGCAGACCCTGGATTTGTCACCCCGTCCAGACTCAAGACAGCGGTATATTTTCCTTTTGGATATGTCACCACGGGCAGGGTCTGTTTTACCGCCGGGTTGAACCAGACCCCCGGCAATCGGTTCAGACTCGCGGGCAAATGTTCGTCTCCATGCGCCACGCAAAGTCTTTTACTGAAACATTCAAATCTTGCCTTTAAACTGTTTCAGAACGGCAATACCATCTTTTATCAGTACACCCCTGCCATGCTCAGGTCTTTGTTTGAAAATGCCCGGCACCATGGATTACGTCTGGTTTATCAGGGAGGACTTCTATGAAAATTATCACGCCCATAAGCAATGTCTCAGAACTTGACATGCTCCTGCACAACGGCGCGGACGAGCTGTATTGCGGCCTTCGGACTCCTGAATGGGATGAGATCTTCGGGAAGGGGTTATGGATGAACCGCAGGAGTCCCCAACAGGCAAATCTATCGTCATGGGAAGACCTGGAAAAAATCACAACCGCAGCTCACAACAAATCCGTCAAGGTAAGCATCACCTTGAATGCCTCCTTTTACCCTGAAAAAGGCATTGCCTGTATTTTAAACCTGTGTGATCAAATTGTGAACCAGGCTTGTGTGGATGCCTTGATTGTATCGGATTTAAATCTTTTGATAGCGCTTTCAAAAGAAAAACTGCCGGTCCGGATTCATCTGTCCAGCCTGGGAAGTTGCTTTAATTCTCATTCAATCGACTTTTACCGTTCTCTTGGCGTCGACAGGATCATCCTGCCGCGCCAGTTAACACTGCCGGAAATCAAATCCATTGTTCAAGCAAATGCGGATAAAATGGAATTTGAAGTGTTTGCCTTAAATGACGGGTGCTATTTTGAAGAAGGGTTCTGCCAGACCAGTCATACATTGGGTGCGTTCTGCCTTACGGACTGGGAAATCGAAGCCTCCAGCTCTTTAAAAACCGGTCCCTTAAAAGTTGGCTCCTTAAAAACCGGCCCCTTAAAAAAAAACCGGTCTTTTTCCAAAAACCTGGACGACTGCATGACGCATTACAAAGAATTTCTCTGGTTTCAGAACAACTGCGGATCAAGCTTTCAAAAAGACGGTCTTCCCAATGGCCCCTGCAGTCTTTGCGGATTCGGTCATTTCAGGGACTGGGGAGTGACGGCTGTAAAAATCGTGGGGAGGGAAGCCTCGTTTCATAGAAAGATGGGAAGCCTGCAGATGGTCAAGGCTGTGCGGGATAAAACCAGGAATCATACCCAAAACAACAGGATAAAAGATTATGCAAGAGATCTGCGCCAAACCCCTGAATACTGCGACAGTGGATACATGTGCTACTTTAGAGAAGCCTGAGCAAGAAAAACCATTTTTCAGCCAGATCAGATATCTGGGGGCCTATCTTGCCCCTCACAAACAGGTGTTGATTTTTTCCCTTTTCTTGAGCACCATCAGTACCGTGCTGGGGATGGTACAGCCCTATTTTGCCAAGATTCTCATTGACCGGGTCTTTCTTGGCAACCAGCCGCAATTTTTATTTTCCATCCTGGCTGCCCTGATTGCCCTTCTCATCATCAGCTTCGGGATCAGGGTGGGTAACGGCTATATCTATACAAGATATTCTGCGAAAATTCTTTTTTTAATGAGAGAAGACCTGTTTGATCATCTTCAAAAAATATCCCTGACGTTTTTCTCTAAAAAAAAATTAGGGGATATCTATTCAAGGATTGCATCGGATATGGCAGACATCCAGGCCCTGGTCACGGACATCCTTCCCCGGTATGTGTTTGACTTTTTAACCTGCCTGATTTCAGGCGTCATCCTGTTCAGCCTGAACTGGAAAATGGCCTTGATGAGCCTGGTGTTTCTGCCCTTTGCCGTGATCATTGTGCAAAAGCTTAAACCCAGACTGTTCAGCCTTTCCAATGATGTTGCCAAAAGCAATGCCGATATTGCTCATTTCTTGTTTGAGTCTCTTTCCAACACCGCTGTCATACGGGCGTTCGGTGCGGAAAAAACAGAATCGGACAAATTAAAGGACAAGCAGTCGGCTGTCCTGACATTCCTTTTAAAATACCAGGTCCTTGGTGCTGTATCCGGTTCCGTGTCCACGGCCTTCGGTATTGTGAACTCCCTGATTGTTTTTGGATACGGGGGATGGCAGGTCCTGGAGGGTCAGCTGACCGTTGGCAGCCTGGTGGCGTTTTCAGTTTACCAGGGACGGGTCTTTGGTCCATTGCAGGGGCTTTTAGACGGTGTTCTGTCGTTGCAAAAATCCAAGGTCGCCATCAAAAGGGTCAGAGAAATTTTGGACATCCCCCCCTGTTTTGATGACACCGGCGACACCATACTGACCAAAGCCCAGATGAAACAGGATATCTGTGTGAATGGGGTCGGTTTTTCCTATGACAAGAACACCCGGATTTTGAACAACACCTCCTTTACACTTCCTTCAGGAAAAACCACAGCACTGGTGGGGCCAAGCGGTGTCGGCAAAACCACTCTGTGCCACCTTTTATTAAGGCTGTTCAATCCTGACGCCGGAACCATCACCTGGGCCGGGCAGGATTTTAAAACCTTTGATAAAACCTGGTTTAGAAAACAAGTTGCCATGGTGTCCCAGGAAACCTTTCTGTTCCACGCCTCCATACTTGAAAACATCCGGTTTTTCAAACCAGAAGCCTCCCAAGAAGAGATTGAAAAAGCAGCAGAAGCAGCCCAGATAGACGATTTTATTCAATCGCTGCCCCGGGGATATGACACCCTGATCGGGGACAGGGGCACACGGCTTTCAGGCGGCCAGAAGCAGCGGCTCAGTATTGCCAGGGCCATACTGCTCAACCCAAAGGTGTTAATCATGGATGAAGCCACTGCCTTTCTGGATGTAAAGGTGGAAAACCAAATAAAACAGACGCTCAAGGAATTGATGAAAGACAAAACCATCCTTCTGGTGAGCCATCGGGCATCTTCCATTGAAAACGCCCATAAAATCATTATCCTGGATGAAAACGGCATTTCATACCAGGGACCTGCAAAGGAGTTGACCCATGAATCCTGATATCGCGATTATTGACAGCGGCGTCAACCCTCACCATTTCCATGTGCAGACCGTTTCCGGCGGACACGGGTATGGGGTCGATTCAAAGGGGCAAATTGAAAAAACCCGTGATTTTAAGGACGAAATCGGTCATGGCACGGCAATTTGCGGCATTATCCGGCAAAAGGCCCCTTTTGCAGACCTGTATGCCATTAAAATTTTTCACCGCGATCTTACCGCATCAGCCTCAAGTTTGATTGAGGCCCTGAAATGGGCCATAGACAAACCGTTTAAGATCATCCACCTGAGTCTGGGTGTGGAAAACGAAGCGCTTGCTCAGAATTTAAAGCCCTTGTGCCAAAAAGCCCATGATAGGAATATACTTATTCTGGCTTCGGCAAGGGGACCTGAGGACAGAATATTTCCCGCGTTTTTTCAAACCGTTATTGGTGTGTATTGGAACCATGACTGCGACAAAGACCAGATGGTATTTCATCCTGAATCAAAAATTGAATTTGGTGCCCATGGCCTGCCAAGAGCAATACCCGGGATGCCCCAGGAACAAAACTTTCGGGGCAACAGCTTTGCCGTAGCCCATGTTACGGCAAAAGCAGCGCAATTGATGAAACATCACCCTGATAAAAATATTTTCCAGATAAAAAAACAACTGGCAGCGGCTGCCGAAACCATTTAATCAACTTATTCTCAAATAAAGGGGAACAGATATGAAATTTATTAATGTCAACATGACCGAAAAATCCATCAATTTGAATGACGTTCCACAGCAATACCTGGGGCTTGGCGGCAGAGGACTTACCTCAACAATGATAAATGCGGAGGTTCCACCAACATGTGATCCCCTTGGGCCCGACAACAAACTGATCATTGCACCCGGTGTCTTGAGCGGAACCAGTCTGGTCAATACCAGCCGGGTGTCCATTGGCGCGAAAAGCCCTTTGACAGGCGGCATAAAGGAAAGCAACGCCGGAGGCACCACCGGCGCTGCCCTGGGACATCTGGGCATTACAGCCATTATCATTGAGGGCCAGGCAAATGATGACGAATTGTATATTTTAAGAATTGACCACCAGGGAACGGCAAGTCTCATCCCGGCAAATGAATATAAAGGGATGAGAACCTATCCCCTCACACAAACCCTGCTTAAAACCTACGGGGAAAAATCCTCGATTCTGGTCATTGGCCCGGCAGGTGAATACCAATTGACATCCGCCTCCATCCAGGCCTCGGATGTGGATGGCCGCCCCTGCCGGGCAGCCGGTCGTGGCGGGATGGGAGCGGGGATGGGGGCAAAAAGATTAAAGGCGATTGTCATTGACAGCCAGGGAAAAAAAACCGATGCCATTGCCGACCCCCAGGCTTTTAAAGAAGCGGCAAAAGCCTTTGCCCGGGCTGTCAAAGCCCACCCCTTGACCGGGCAGATGCTGCCTGCCCTGGGAACAGCCGGTCTGGTAGCCCCTGTCAATTCCATGGGGGCTTTCCCCAGTCTCAATGCCACAACAGGCGTGATGGAAGGCTGGGAAAAAATCAGTGGGGAAGCACTTGCCGAACTGAATAAAAAAAGAGGTGGTAACAATACCCATTTAGGGTGTTCGCAATGCATTATCCGGTGTTCAAATGAATTTGTAGATAAAAAGGGAGAGTTTGTCACCTCTTCCCTTGAATATGAAACCATCTGGTCAATGGGTGGAATGACCGGCATTGACGATCTGGATATCATTGCCCGGCTGGACAGGCTTTGTGATGATATGGGGGTTGATACCATGAACACGGGGGTGGGCATAGGCGTTGCCATGGATGCCGGAAAAATAAAGTTTGGCGATGGAGAAGCCGCCATTGACATAGTCGAACAGATCGGCCTGGGTACGGAACTGGGAAAAATACTGGGAAACGGCCCGGATGCCGTGGGCAAACATTTCAATCACCACAGGGTGCCCACCGTCAAGGGCCAAAGCATTGCCGCCTATGACCCCCGGGGCATGCAGGGAAATGCGGTTACCTATGCCACCTCCCCCATGGGAGCGGATCATACTGCCGGGAATGTCGTGGGAGAATATATGGCCGGGAACCTTGATCCCTTGAAACCCGAAGGCCAGATCGAAGCATCCAGGAACACGCAGATTGCCATGGCAGCGTTGGATTGTACAGGCCTGTGCCTGCTGGCAAGCTTTGCCTTGACCACACCGGAGGGAGCAGAGGCGTTTTTAAATGTCATGAATGCCAAATTCGGCGCCCAGCTCGACCCGGACGATATCCCGGCCCTTGGCGTCAGGGTGTTAAAACAAGAATTGGAATTTAACCATAAGGCCGGATTAACCAGTGAGGATGACCGATTACCTGAATTCTTTTATAAAGAACCGCTTTTACCGCACAATAAAGTCGTTTTAATCAGTCCTGAAGAGATGGACACGGCTTTAAATTTTTAACTGGATGATATCAATTGAAGATCAGGATTAAATTATTCGGCACCCTGGGTCAAAATTTTCCGGGGTATGATTCTTTAAAGAGTATGGATGTGAATATTCCGGATGATGCAAGGGTTAACGACCTACTTGCTCATCTGGGTATTCCGGATACAAGCAACTATCTTGTCATCATGAACAAAACAATTGCCAAATCAACAGACCGGTTGATCCATGGGGCAACCCTGCATATTTTTCAGGCCATGGCCGGCGGATAATGCTTATACCAATCCTCTTCATCCGAATTCCCATAAAACATCCGAACTTACTCTTTTTTAGTGACCATCATTGTTGTTTGATATTCTATCACCTGCTGATCACGCTGGTTGCAAGCCCTGTTTTTGTAAACAAACAAGAACCTTTCCGGATTTTTGGTCGGACGAAGCTCAACGACCTCTGCTTCAGCCCTCAGGGTGTCCCCAAACATCACAGGAGAGGTGATCTTCATATTGTTCACACCAATATAAGCATAAATTTCATATCCGTCCCCGGCCAGAAATTCGGCAATATTATCTGCATTATGAATCAGGCCGTCAGCCACGGTAAAGATTATAGGGCCTGCCAGTGAGCGTTCTTTGAACCAGGTTCCCCCGGCATATTCCGAATTGCTGTGAACCGACATATTAAACCAGTTGAGCTGATGCAGGATGGAAAAATCCCCCTTATCAAGCGTCCTGTTTACGCGACACAAAATTTTAGTGCCTGCTTCTATCTTACCCATAAGCCACCCCTCTTTTTTTATATGTTTTCTGATACATCTTTTATTCCTCAACATTTTTATCATGCGTTTACGTCGATCACAATATGGCCTGTAATATTACCCGCCAGGATTTCTTTAGCATACCTGGGTACATCTTCAAGTGGAATTGTTTTGTTGATATTTGCCAGGGCTTCATCGGAAATATCAGTTACCAGCCTCTCCCAGGCGGCTATCCTCCTCGGAGTCGGGCACCACACAGAATCCACCCCTCTCAGACTCACCCCCCTCAGGATAAAGGGCATTACGGTAGCCGGCAGATCAGATCCGCCTGCCAGCCCGCAGGCAGCCACACACCCACCGTATTTCATTTCAGACAATACCCTGGCAAGTACCTTGCTGCCGACATTGTCAACCGCACCAGCCCATTTCTGAGTTTCAAGCGGTGACGGCATCATGGTCCATTCTTCACCTCCGGCTATCTCTTTAGCCCCTATCCGTCTTAAGTAATCGTGTAAGGAATTTGATTCCAGCAGGTTAAAAGTTCTTGCGATACTACCATTGCAGTCATCAAATGAAAAAAGGATCAGTCTTATAAATTATTGTTTCTTGTAAGAATACCCGGTATGGTTATGCCGATATTCTTGCTTATTATTTTTTTAGACGTATTTGATTACAAAGAATCAATAACGGTCATGGCAGAACACTCTGCCACAACAAAAAAATGAAAGACATTTGATTTCAGCAGGTTAAAAGTTCTTTCATATAAAAACATTAATTAAAGGAGACTCGAGTATGGAAAACAATGAAAATCAGGCCGGAGACTCAAAAATTGAGACTCTGTTTAAGCCGAAATTCAAACAACCCAAGTTTGACATAAAGCTCAAACTTTCCTGGAAAATCAGAGGACTTCTGTTGTTGCTTGTAATCATTGTTGTTGCATACAGCTCATTGCTGGAATATGTAAAGCCCAATGAATTCGGTATCAAAGTTGTTAAAATCGGAATTGGCCGGGGGGTTCAAAAGAAAGTATATGAAACCGGATTACATCTTGTGCTGCCCTTTGGCATGCAACAGATGCATAAGCTGCCCAGGGATATTCAGGTCCTTGAGTTGACCAATTATGAAAGTACAGCATCACAATACGCAAGAATAAAACCAGCGGCACATATACAAACCTCGGACGGATTTTTTGTAGTTGTGGATGTCTCCATCATTTATCGAATTGTTGATCCCTATAAAGTATTCACCATTATTGGCCCTGGAAAGCTTTTCGAGGATAATGGTATCATCCCAAAAGCCGAGCCTACTTTGAAAGACTCTCTGGGTCAGCTGACCACGGAAGATTTTTTTAACAGCCCCAAGAGAGTTGAAAAAAGTAATATGGCCAAAAGAAAACTGAACGAGGAGCTTGAGTCAAAAGGGATACATGTTGACCATGTTCTTGTCAGATATTTTAAATACAGTGATGAAATTCAAAAAAATATTGAAGAAAAAAAGTTAAAAGACCAGCTGGTCTTTAAAAATCAGGCCGAAGCAAGGGCTGCAGTTGAAAATGCCAAACTGACCAGGATTGTTCAGGAAGGAAAGGTTATCGTCATTGTTGAGCTTGAAAAAGGAAAGGCTTATGTAACCAGAAAAAAGGCAGAAAAAGATCTTTATTATAGAAAAAAAGTTGCCCAAGCCGATCTTCTTGTAAAACTTGCTGATGCAGAAAAAATACGGCTTAAGAATGATGCGTTAAAAGGAAAAGGGGCCGAACGGATGGTGGGGCTTAAAATGGCTGAAGTTCTAAAAGGTCTTGACGTGATTATATTGCCAAGTGACGGCTCCGGGGGTGTTAACCCTCTTGATCTTAACAAATCTCTTGAACTTTTTGATGTTAGAAAAGGAGACAAATAATGAAAAAACTTATTTTTATTATTATTTTCAGTTTAACCTGTTTGATTACTTTTTCAGGTTGTATCCCTCATTCAACAGACAGCACTGAGGTCGGTATCAGAACAAAAAAGTTTTCATTCTTTGGAAAAAAAGGGGTTGAAGAAAAATATTATGCACCTGGCTCCACTTATTTTTTTCTTCCGTTCATTAACGACTGGCATACATTTGATACAAAACTCCAGAACCTTGAAATGACATTCAATACAAAAAGCGGGGACAGAAAGTCCCGGGATGATCTTTTATTTAAAACCATAGATGGCAATGATATCAGCCTTGATGTTATTATTGCATATAAAATTGATCCTTCAAAAGCACCCTATATTTTGCAAAATGTTGCTGTGGATGACGCAAGTCTCAGGAATAAAATTGTACGCACAATAGCAAGAAGCAAGCCCAGAGATATTTTTGGCGAGCTTACCACAGAAGAATTTTATGTGGCTTCAAAAAGGGATTCACAAGCCCATAAAGCAAAAGAAGTTCTCAAGGAAATGTTGAATCCTTTAGGTATCACAGTGGAAAGAGTTCTCACAAAGGATTATCGATTTAATTCTAAATACCAGCAGGCAATTGAGGATAAAAAAGTAGCAGACCAGTTGGTGGAAAAAAACAAATCTGCCCAGCATGCTTCTCTTGAGGAGTACAAAAGAAAACTTGAAGAAGCCAAGGGTGAAGTAAACGGTATGATTGCTGATGTAGATGGTGTGTATCAAAAGGCAAAAATAGAAGCAGATGTTTATTACGAAAGACAAAAACTTCTTGCAGAAGCAATCATGGCAGAAGGTATTGCTGAAGCCAAGGGTATCATGGAGATGAATAAAGCCATGGAAAGCACCGGGGGTGAAGCTCTTGTGAAATTGGCAATTGCCGAAGCACTGCAAGGTAAAAAAATTGTACTTTTACCGGTTTCCGAAGGCGGCATGAATCTTAAAACAACAAATATCAATCAATTGATTGATACAATGGGTATAAAGAAGTTAAGTGAACGATAAATTCATGATAAAATAAATTCAAAGGCCAGTGGATAATTTCCACCGGCCTTTGGTAATTCTTGTCAGTCATAAGTTTTCTTAAAATGAAACACCAGGTCTGAGCCTGGCAGTTACATTGAAGATGGCCTTGTCTACATACAATCTCTATCAGGATGTATCAAGATAATTTGTTTAATGGTTTCAATGCAATATAATACTTATCCAACCAAACCAGTGCCAAAAAAATTCTTGACATAATCTTAGGCTCATGAGATAAAATGAACATTCGTTCTAATGAAAAAGGAGATCCCATGGAATCGAAAAAAGAAAAAAGAACCCGCCAAAACAAAGATATTCGCTCCCTGATCCTGGATACGGCACTGGACCTTTTTTCTATCCGTGGCTATTTTTCCACATCAGTACACAATATCCAGAAGCAGGCCGGGGTCAGCATCGGCTCCATCTATCACCACTTCAAAAACAAGGAGGCCATTGCCAAGGCACTGTACGATGATCTGGTGGGACAGATGGGCCAGGCCATGACAGAGATTATGGCCTCCGAGGAAACTACTGAAAACCGCTTGAAGGCCGTATGCGCTCACCTGTTTGAACTGACAGAGACCTCACCGAACGTGATGCAGTATATCCTGTATGCCCGTCACCGGGAGTTTATGCCTGATGAAATTCCCATCTGCTCTTCCCGCCCTTTTGCAACCATCAGGGAGATGGTTCGGGAAGGAATAGAAAAGGGTGAGGTGAGACAAATGGATCTCACTGTGGCAAGCGCATCTCTTATGGGCGGTGCCATACGATTGATCTATCTCAGGCTGGACGGTGTACTGGAAAAACCGGTAACCTTCTATCTTGATGAAATCTGGGAATGCTGCTGGAAAAGCGTCGCCCCTTAGAACGTTATGCTTTGCCAATTTTTCATTTAAGATAAGACCGGGAATGATCGGTAACATAAGAATTTTTTTCCATTTTTATGAAACAAAATAGAACGAACATTCGTTTTGAAACTCAACAACCCAAGGAGAAAATCATGAAAAAAAGTGACATTATTATTATTGGAGGCGGTGCCGCTGGTATCGTCGCTATTAATACCATCCATGCCCTGAATTCAAACCTTTCGCTCACCCTGATCAAGGATGAAGAGGTGCTTGTCAATCGATGCTCCATCCCTTACGGGATTGGCGGAGAAAAAGAAATTGAAAACTATGTGGTCCCCAATAGCAGCATCACCAGTACTGGAGCTGATCTTGTCATTGGACGGGTAAAAGAAATCGACAAAGAAAAAAAAGAGGTGATGCTCCAAACAGATGAAATATACGGCTACAAACAGCTGCTGCTGGCAACCGGTTCTCGTCCCCTGCTTCCCCAGTTGCCCGGCATTGAATCGGAAAAGATCCTGGTGGTACGCTCTCTTGGCGATTTGGAGCGCCTCCGTGCTTCAGTCCGGTCCAGCCGCAAAGTATTGATTGTGGGCGGGGGGTATGTGGGAGTAGAACTGGCCACAGAACTTCAGCAGCTGGGACTGACCGTTTCCCTTGTGGAGATGCAGAAAAGAATCCTCCTGGGTACCACTGAGCCGGAGTTTATCGATGACGTGGAACAGATACTTGACCGCAAAGGCATCCGGGTGATGACCGGACGTAAGGTAACGGCATTCGAACATGATACACAGAAGATGGTAACTGCCAGACTTGACGACGGAACGTTGATTGAAGCCGACTTTGTGGTCATTTCTGCCGGGGTTGTGCCCAATATGGAACTTGCTCAGCAGGCAGGTATCGAAACCTCCCCCTTGGGAATAATAACAGATACCGCCCTTCGAACCAGCGACAAGTATATTTTTGCCGCTGGTGACTGCGCGCAAAAGCATGCTTTTGGCACTGGCAAACCCACACGGGGAGACTTTGGAACCAACGCGGTCTTCATGGGCAAGGTGGCTGGGCAGAATCTCGCCGGGATGGAAACTTCCTTTATGGGAATCATCAACGCCAATGTCTCGTCAATCTACGATACCAGTTTCGGATCGGCAGGCCTCACCGAGGAAGGAGCCCGGAAAGCTGGACTTGATGTGATTGTGGGGCTTTCCGAAACCCTCGACAGATACCCCATGATTGATGGGGCCGCTGCGTTTCGAACCAAATTGATCTTTGACCGCACCAGCCGTGTCCTGATCGGGGGAAGCGTCATAAAAAAAGGCAAGGGCGTGGCCCCGCACATTGACCTGATTTCCCTTGCCATCCAGAAAAAAATCACCATAGAGGAATTTCTCTGCCACCAGTACGCCACCCATCCTCAGCTGGCGGTGGTTCCAACGGAAAACAGCTGCCTGACTGCTGCCATGAATGCCATGGCAAGTATGGCAAGCAGGTAACAAAAAAGTGCCGGGTTCATAGCGCATATTTCCGGACATATCATGAACCCGGCACTATTTCTCTTTCTAATTGACCGGTGTAATACCGGCTTATTCCAAGGTCATGAAGCCAAATTCAGCACCCAGCTCAGCCCGGATGATATCCTGGCCCCCGGCTTGGCATCAGGGTTCTACCGCTTTGTCAAAAGCAATGGTTTTTTCTTGTGTAAGAAGCACATCTTTCATGCTGAAGATGAACATTCTGCATGCCTGAGTAAAAAGGCGATTTACAAGAAACAGGGTGGACAGGTCAAGATTTTCCTCTTTATTATCCGATGAAGTCTGGACAATTTGCTGAATAAATAATTTATCCGCCTGTTCCACATGGGCAAATGCCTTAATAATCGTGGCATACTGTAATTGCTCATCATTTACTAAAAGCGCCTCATTGATCTCATGATACAAGGTGATCAGTCGCTTTCTAAATCGGTCATACTGGCGGTTTAAAAATGCTGAATCAGATGATTCAAATTCATCAAAATCCGGTCGAATACCCTTGAAATTTTTTGCCCTTTTCAAAAGGCAGCGGCTCCTCAAAAACAAGTGTTTTATCAATATGAAGGGATCTTAAAGTATATAACTGGCATTCCTGCAGCAAATGAATAATTTCATTTTTCAATGCTACAACAGCTGCTTCAATCTCTTCTGCCGGAGTATCTGTGATATGAACACACAACTGGGTCTTTCTCTCGGGAAATAATTTAACAAGAAAATTAGTCATAACTTTGACAATCGGCAAAAATATAACCACCCCAGTGATGTTGAAAATGGTATGAAACAATGCCAGGCCCACAGGGCCATTGACTGTGACATCAATAAATATTTTCACTATCATAACCATTACAGGCAGTGCGGCAAAAGCAGTGATACCGGTCACAAGGTTGAAAGCCAGATGGCTGCCAGCCACTCGTTTTTTAGGAGGTGACCCGCCGATAGCACCAAGAAGAACAGTGGCGGTTGTGCCGATATTGGCACCGATAACCATGGCTGCTGCCATTTCAAATGTCATCAACTGGCTGTTTAAAGCGGCAAGTGTAATGGCTATGGTTGCAGCACTTGCCTGCATAAGCGCTGTAATTACAGTTCCGATAAGCAGGCACATCCACAGGGCCAGGTTCTGAAATTGACCTGGATTAAAATTTTGTGAAAAACTCTCCACACTGGTTTTCATATAATCCAGACCAAGGAACAAAAATCCAAAACCAATCAACAGCCGGTTAATATGATAAAAACGGGTTCCAGGTTTGAACAAAATTAATCCGGCCGCACCCGTACCAATAAACGGAAGAGCAAATGTTTCTATTTTGATTTTAAATCCCAGGGTGGCTACAATCCATGCTGTAAGTGTTGTACCGATATTGGAACCGAGGATCACTCCGATGGCATTTTCCATACTCATTATACCTGCACCCACAAAAGCAAGTACCATAAGTGACACAGCAGAACTACTCTGTAATAAAGCCGTGACAAGTGTTCCGTTTGCAATGGCTTTTAGCCGGGTGTTGGTATAATCACGGATAATTCGTCGAAAAGCTTTTCCAGAAAGATCTTTTACTGAATTTTCAAGCAATTGCATACCAAACAGGAATCAAACAATAAACCTATACACTATTTTTTCAAGTAATATTTTGCACGTTTTAAATGATCTTACATTTCAAATTTCATTTTGTTTTGAGTCAAGGCCCTATCCTGTCAGGGGGCCTATGTCCAGAATGCCAATATGGTCTGTGCCAAAGAAGATGCAGTCAAAACCGAGGCAGCTTTATGCTGCCTGGCTTCACCCCCCCATTGACAAGGGAGATATCTTCATAGGCGATCAAAGGATTACCAGTTTGCGGCCCACAAGCGGAATATTGGCATGGTTTCCATATTTTTTGATACCGGTCTTGAAAATATGCTCAGAGACCGGCAGATCAACTGGACAGCAGCAGTTGCCTATTCATCCACAATCTTGATGCCTTCCAGTTTCCAGGCGTTGGTCCCCACAGGCCTTGCCCAGGTCCATTCCTCTTGGAATTTTACAGGCTGGGTCATACTGCCATCCACTATGTCCCCTGTTGACTCATCCACGGTGTAATCGAGCAGATTTGCAAGAAAAAGTACGGTTACAAAATCTTTAGTTCCGTTGTTGCCTGCATCAACTATGTCTACCGTCCTGATGGCAATATTTTCCAGCTTGTTGATAATGCCTTTTTCACGCATTTGTGCAAACTGCACCTCGTACTCCGAGGCAAGTTGGGAGCCCAGCAGATCCCGATAAGAATCCAGGTCCCGGCGCATCCAGCCTGCCTGCACCTGAAAGAACACGTCCGAGGCAATCGACAGAAACTCCGAGGCGTTAAAATTTTCATCTGTCTGACTGATCTCGTTAAGACCTTCTTCCACGGTCTGGGCTGCCCCCTGCCCTGTCATTGTCTGGCCGGAAGGCCCACTCTGCCCGGCAGCGGAAAAACCGTTGAATTGTTCATGTGCTGCCTTCTGTCTGGATTTGGCAAATCGTCGAAACAGAAAAAATCCCACACCTGCAAACAACAGGATCGGCAAAAGTCCCATGCCTTGGCCACCGCCTCCAAACATGGAACCAAAAAGCAGTCCGCCAATGGCACCGCCCAGGAGACCGCCAACAAGTCCGCTGGCAAATCCACCGCTTTTCTTCGGCTGAGCCGGTGCAGCCTTCTGAACAGGCGAAGTTCTGGGGGCGGATCTAAACGACGTGCCGCCTGCCCTGGAACGGGCATCTGCCGTATCTGCAATCCAGCCGGCATCCATCAAAAAAAGTGCGAGCAACACAACAAATACAGGGGTAATTTTTTTACATACAGTCAACATTTTTCTCATCCATTACAATTAGGTTAATTTTTATTTTCCATACCTCAAGTTCAACCGGCACATCATGGTTTTGCCGGCCAAATAGCCAACAAAGATAACAAGTTATTGGACCGTTGTCATTCAAAATCGAACAATCCTGATACATAGGGGGCACAATGTCCTGGATATTCCCATACTGATTTTCTATTGACTCAGATCCGAAAGAATCGAAACCCTTTTCTGTCGGGCAAAAAACGGGATGGAGCGTCATTAAACTTGATATTTCTTGAAATTCTCAGCCTGTTCAAAGATTTTTTTGTACACCTCATCCCGATCCACTGGCGGATAGCCGGATTCGGCCAGCAAAATGATAAGGTCTGCTTTGAGTTCAGCCTTGATGTCTACTCGTTGGCTCCAGTCGGTGTATCTGGCCTTGTCGTCAACTATGACTTTCACTTTTTTTGCAAGATCAAGGAGCTTGTTTTCAGGGTATTGAAAATCGTATTTGATAGTGAGGGTTTTAAGGATGTCGTAGAAGCTTTTTTCTTTGAAATCAATGCCCAGTTCGGCAAAAGATTCTTTTTCCTTTTTTATGGCATGGTACAGGTCGATAATCTCATCGGTAAAATCTTCCAGCACCTTGCTCTCAAGTGTGTCCTGCTCGCTGCGGTCATTGTATTTGTCCACCAGGGCTTTGAACTGTTTGGAAAAATCGACGCCCTTGAGCTTGTTGACCTTCTTGAAAGCTTCAATCGCCTTGGCCAGTAACTGCTGGAGCAGTTTGATCCGGGTGTTCGGCAGCTTGATCTTTTCGATTTTCGCCATGTAATCCGGGTCGAAAATATCCACCTCGGCAATATCCCCCTGCCCAATCTTTAAGATCTCTTCGACCCCGTCACTTTGCAAGGCCTTGGCAATCATTTGCTGCACCCTGGCATTCATTTGAGCAAGATCCGGAGCATCGCCTCTGGTGAGTTTGAATATTATGGATCGAACCGCCAGGTAGAAATGGACATGATCCCGCTCTTCCTGCACAAACTCATCACACCCGACACAGATGTCATAGGCGGCTTTCATTCGTTTGGCCAGAAACATGAAGCGCTTCTCAAGATCACCGGTAATCTGGACATATTCCGCAGCCATGTTGAGGCAGTGCAGCTGCTCCATGGGCTGACCAAAAAAATACAGGGTGGAATCAAACTTGTGAAAGATCGCACGCATCAAGTCCAGATGGTCCCTGACCACCACAATGGATTGCTTCACATCCTCAAAATTTGCGGTGTCTGCTTTGGCGTAATGAGCCAGGGCCAGGTTCATCTGCTTCTTGATACCGATATAATCGATGATCAGCCCTTTTTCTTTTTGCAGGCACTTCCGGTTCACACGGGAAATGGTCTGGATCAGGTTGTGCCGTTTGACCGGCTTGTCAATATACATGCTGTCGAGGAAGGGCACATCAAAGCCGGTGAGCCACATATCCACCACAACGGCGATTTTAAAATTGGATTCAGGTGTTTTGAACTGTTTGGCTAATTTTTCCCGGTATTCTTTGGTTCCCAGCATGTCGTATAAAGCAGGTTCATCATCCTGGCCACGGGTCATCACCAGCTTGATCCGTTCCATGGGCATGATCTGCTTTTTTTCCTGTTCGGTTAGTTTCTCACCATCAGCGCATATCTTTACTTGTGCCCATTCGGGACG
The DNA here is from genome assembly GCF_900105645.1 of Desulfobacula phenolica. Lineage (NCBI taxonomy): Bacteria > Pseudomonadati > Thermodesulfobacteriota > Desulfobacteria > Desulfobacterales > Desulfobacteraceae > Desulfobacula > Desulfobacula phenolica. The sequence continues at coordinate 50,618 of NZ_FNLL01000008.1, forward strand.
CAGAGCAATCACTTCTTTGTAAAAATCATAGGCGATTGGACGGCTGCTGCTGACGAACATGGCTTTACCTGCGATTGTGGCACCTTCGTTGATGCGTGCCTCATAATGGTCGACAAAATCTGCGGCCAAAGCCTTCAGGCGGTCAGGATCTCCTAAAATGGCGGTCATTTGCAGGTTGGCCCGTTTGCTGCTCTCGATCGCGTAGTCGTTGGCCCCGTTATCCGCGCATTGGGCATAGTAGTCTTCAATCTGGGCAAGTTTGCCGTTGTCGAGCAGCACCCTTGCTGCCCGGCCTTCGTAAACAATGCGCACCGTGATCTCATCGGCCACCGATTCCGTCATGGTGTAGGCGTCCACCACCTCGCCGAAGACATCCAGGGTCGCATCAATGGGTGTGCCGGTGAAGCCCACATAGGTCGCGTTCGGCAGTGAGTCGTGCAGATACTTGGCAAAACCGAATGTCCGCACTACACCCTCTTTTGTGATTTTTACTTTCTGGTCCAGGTTCACCTGACTACGGTGGGCTTCATCCGAGATGCAAATCACGTTGTTGCGCTTTGTCAAAAGCTCCGTGTCCTGGGTAAACTTATGAATCGTGGTCAGAAAAACCCCGCCGCTGTTACGCCCCTTCAACAACTCCCGCAGCTGTGTCCGGCTCTCCACACTGATTACCGACTCATCCCCGATGTAGCCCTTGCCATCGGTAAAGAGGCCCGAGAGCTGGTCATCCAGATCCGTGCGGTCCGTGATCAACACAATGGTCGGACTCGACAGCGCCACGCTCTTCATCAGCAACCGCGTCAGAAACAACATGGTAAAGCTCTTTCCGCAACCCGTTGCCCCAAAATAAGTGCCGCCCTTGCCGTCGCCTTCAGGCCGCATGTGTTGCAAAATGTTTCGATACAGCTTTGTTGCCGCGTAGTATTGCGGATACCGGCAAAGAATTTTCTTCTCCTGCCGGGAAGTGTCGGGCAGATAGATAAAGTTGCGGATCACATCACACAGCCGGGTTGGATGAAACAAACCCCTGATCATGGAATAGAGCGAGTCGATCCCGTCTTTTTCGATCAGATCGTTGCCGTCGGTCTTGCGCCAGGCGTAGAAAAATTCATAGCCTGCAAAAAAAGATCCTGCCTTGTTGTTCACCCCGTCACTGATCACGCAAAACGCATTGTATTTAAACAGCTCCGGGATATCGCTTTTGTAACGCACCGTCAGCTGGACAAAGGCATCATGAATGGTCGTCTCCTCACGGATGGCGCTCTTGAATTCAAACACCACCAGCGGCAGCCCATTGATGTAGAGAATCCCATCCGGTATCCGCTTTTCATAACCAATGATCTCCATCTGATTCACCATCTTGAAGATGTTGCCACCGGTCTGGTAAACCGCCACCTCCTCCGCCACAATCAGCGGCACTTCGCCCGCCTTTGGTTCCCGAAACGCGGCCAGTTCCGAATAATCGATCAACTGCACATAGAGGTCTTTTTGGTCCCGGTCTTCGCGCTTGAGCAAAAATCCGTCCGAAACCAGCTTCATGATCGCCTTGTTGCTCTCGTAGAGATCCGCCGCCGAGTAGATTTCCAATTGCCGAATCACCGACTCGATTTCAAGCGTCGTGATGCCGTCCGCCGCATACTGCCTGGCCAGAAACGCCCGCAGATCGGCCTTGATCAACACCTCCTGGGGCTGACGATCAATTGCACCACCCGGCACATGGGGATAACCTTCCGCTTTAAGGAGTTCTATGATGGCCGCTTCCAGTTGGGCTTCGGTAAATTTCATGCTATTGCCCCTTTTCTTCCAGACGTTCGAAATCAGCTTCAATTTCTTCAATAGTAGGCAAGCTGCCTTTCAGATTTTCCGGCAGATTTTCAGTCAGGGTAAACTCACTGACACCCATGGGTTTGTTGATATCCCTCAATGCAAATTCCGTTTCAATGCTGTTCTTGTCCCGACAAAGAAGTATCCCGATTGTTGGCTGATCTGTTTCTGATTTGAGCAAACTGTCCACTGCTGAAAGATAAAAATTGAGCTTGCCGGCATATTCAGGAATGAATTTTGTGTTTTTTAATTCAACAACGACATAACATTTTAATTTTATATGGTAAAACAGCAGATCCAGATAGTAGTCACTGTCTCCAACTTCCAGGTGATACTGCCGCCCCACAAAAGCAAATCCTTTTCCCAATTCCAGCAAAAATTTTGTGATGTGGGTGATCAGCTGGTTTTCAATATCCCGTTCATTATAAGGTTTTGTAAAGGCAAGAAAGTCAAAGCTGTACGGGTCTTTGATGGTTTGCCGGGCCAGATCCGACTGTGGTTCCGGCAGAGTTGTTTTAAAATTGGTAATTGCCTTACCCTGCCGGGAGTAAAGATTTGACTTGATCTGCAATGCCAGAACATCCCGACTCCAACCGTTTTCAATGGTTTCGTGGATGTAGAAGAGGGTTTCTTGATGATCTTTAAGTTTATCCAGGATAATTTTGATATGACTCCATGGTAAATGCCCACAGATCAGGTGTATAACTGGAGGAATTTTTTGTGCCCCGGTTTGAGGCACTGTTTCATTTTCCAATTGTCCCTCCTTTCGGGGGACAATTACTTTTGCGTCTGAAAATGTGGAAAAATAATCATAAAATTTCCTGGTGTAATAGAGGTTTGTACGCGAAAAACCCTGAACACCGGGAAATTCCGATGACAAGTCCTTTGATAACTGATCAATTACCTTGTTTCCCCAGATATTTCCCTGAAGCTTTCCGGAGATGGATTTTCCCAGATCCCAATAAAACAAAATCAATTCCCGACTGGCCGCAAGAGCAGCACGAACCTGCGTTCGTTTGATTTTTTCCTTAATTTCCTGTAGCCAACGGGTGTATGCAGGCGTTGTGCTGAGTTGTGTCATGCCAGCACCTCCTCGGTTAATTTTTTAGCTTCGGGGATGCGCAACTCTCCAGAAATCAATTTTGGGAGGAGGGTGTCACGGAGTCTGGTAAGGGTATGGCTCTCCTTTGATTGTTCAGTGACTTTTTGGAACATGGGTTGTGTTATTTCTGAGAATTTCTTCAGCACGACAAGATCAGTAGTGCATGCTACATAAAAACTATCGAAGCATGCGTTTTGAACTCGCTGTCTTCCTGATGACCCAACCATGCTTTGTATACAATGAAGGCGGAAATTTTCTTCCCGGGATAGACATGCAACATAGGGAAGACTCAGGTCTCCTTTCCCTCTTAGAACAATAAATTCAGTAGAACCGAACCCAACACTACTTGGGCTTGGAAGAAAATCAACTATTCCTGTTTTACCATTCTCTAAGCACGGGGTGATTCTTGCTAAAAGCACATCGTCGTTATGAAATTTTGCACCACCAGAATATGCCTTTTTAATAACACCTTTAATGGAATAGCCGTCCGTTGGCAGAGCCTTCATGTCTGCAAAGGGTGCAACGGTTCCTTTGCTTAGTTTAACTGAAGGATTGATTTGAATGGCTTGGTTTAAGGTCATAGCTGCCCACCCCTCTGGAATCCAGCCCATTTCTTCGGTGAGTTGAAAGGCGGCGGGGAATTGCTTGGCGGCTTCACGATTGGCGGTGCCATCGGCAAGGGCTTTGCGGCGGACATCCGCATGCTCGGAGAGTTCTTCAGGGATCGGATTCCCGGCGGAAAGGGCATTGTCGATCACCGGGTCAAAGTCCACAAACCAGCTTTTGAAGAGCGCCTGCGCCATCCCTTCCAGGGTCGCGTTCATCCGCCGATTCAACTCAATCTTGTCATCCAATGATCCCAGGATGTGAGCGATGGCTTTTTGCTCGGGGAGTGGCGGGAGGGTGAAACTAAACTTCCTCATCATCTTAAGAGAAACGTTCTTAATCGTGGTTCCCGTCGAGTATGATTCAAGATATTGCCGAAAGGCCGAGCTTGAGAGAACGTAACGAACAAAGCACCTGCTCACATTTTCATTCAAATTGAAGTAACAGGCACTTTTACCGAGGATAACAGGCTCATTATTGTAGTAGGCTACGTTGCCTATTGTTCCATTGATTGAAACAAGAAGAGTTCTATTATTTAGGGTCTTCTTGTGCTTTTCGTACTCAGAAAATGAAACTCGTTTAGTATCTTTCTTTAGTACGATGTTACCATCATCGAGGTTGTTTCCGTTTATGAAATAGTAATTGCCATCTTCGGAATATTTTGGGGTCCCATGCAGTCCATCGCCAAGTTTAGAGACAATATTTTGGAGCTGGACTTCTTTCCATTCACTCGCCATAACCCAACCCCTCCAAATTCTTCCGAATCACCTCATCCAGCTTTGCCGATTCTTCCATATGCTTGTACAACATCCGACTCATCTCAGTCATCTTGGTCTCAAAGGGAATACCGTCTAACATAACGTGGCAGCGTCTATTCATGATCTGAATCTCCACTTAATTCCGCCTCTATCTCTTGAATGGAAGGCAGGCTTGATTTCAGATTATCAGGCAAAGCCTGTGTCAACTGATATTCTGAAACGCCCATGGGTTTATGGATGTCACTCAAGGCATATTCAACCACAAGTCTATCCTTGTTCTTGCACAGCAAAATGCCTATGGTAGGGTTATCTTCGTCTTTTCGTAGTTTTTCATCAACCGCTTTGATGTAAAAATTGAGTTTCCCCGCATGTTCCGGCTCAAAATCCACTGTTTTCAGTTCAATGACCACATGGCAGTGAAGTCTTGTGTGGTAAAACAGAAGATCAAGGAAGAAGTCCCGCTCGCCTACCTGAACCGGGACCTGTTTCCCCATATAGGCAAAACCGGCTCCCAGCTCCAACAGAAACTTTGTGACATGCTGTATCAGGTTCTGTTCAAGCTCCCGTTCGTTATAATTCTCTGTCAGCGTCAGAAAATCGAAATTGTATGGATCTTTGATAATCTGTTGGGCAAGATCAGATTGGGACGTCGGAAGTGCCTTGCTGAAATTGGTCATGGCTTTTCCCTGTCTTTCATAAAGACCGCTTTCAATCTGGTGGGTCAAAACGCTCCGGCTCCAGTTGTTTTCGATGGTTTTCTCTATGTAAAAAAAGGCTTTTGGGGTTGTTTTGCATTTGCTTACAATCACCACATGATGCCACCATGGAATATTGAACAATTGCGTAGCAGGCTGCTTCGCAAATTCAAGATCCGTATTGTAAAAAAGATACCATCTTCGGATCTGTTCCAGATTTCTTTTGGAAAACCCTTTCATATCTGTAAATTCAGCCATCAAATCTTGACTGAGTCGTTTAAGAAACCCGCTACCCCACTTGGCACCTTTCTGTTTTTCAACGATATCCGCCCCAAGCCCCCAGTAAAACTCCAGTAATGCCGTGTTCACCGCTACGGCTGCTTTGAGTTGAGATTGCCGAACCTTTTTTTTAAGCTCTTTCAGCCACTCCAGGTAATCACTGTCCTGTGTAAGCTCACTCCCCATAACCCAACCCCTCCAGATTCTTTCGAATCACCTCATCAAGCTTTGCAGACTCTTTCATCTGTGCGTAAAGTGTCCGGCTCATCTCAGTCATCTTGGTTTCAAAAGGGATACCGTCATCTTCGAGAGGCGCAGCACCGACGTAACGCCCGGGTGTGAGCACATAGTCGTGCTTCCGCATAGATTTGAGGGTAACGGATTTGCAATAGCCAGCCTGGTCTTCATAGACGCCGTCTTTTGCCTTATTCTGCCCGTCAGGCTCACCCCGCCAGGTGTGGTAGGTTTTGGAAATGGCCGCAATGTCTTCAGGCAAAAGTTCTTTTTGGGTGCGGTTGATCATCGAGCCGATCTTGCGGGCATCGATAAAGAGGGTCTCGCCCTCACGGTTGCGGTATCCGCGCTCGCTGTCGGCCTTTTTATTCTTGGTGAGGAACCAGAGGCAGACGGGAATCTGGGTGGTAAAAAAAAGCTGGCCGGGCAGCGCAATCATGCAGTCCACCAGATCGTTTTCCACCAGTTTCTGGCGGATCGCGCCTTCACCCTTGGTGTTGGTGGACATGGAACCGTTGGCCAGCACAAAACCGGCCACACCGTGTTCGGAGAGCTTGGAGACCATATGAAGAATCCAGGCATAGTTGGCATTGCCGGTGGGCGGGGTCTCAAAGCCGTCCCAGCGCGAGTCGTTGACCAGCTCGTCAGCGGCCCGCCACGCCTTCATGTTAAAGGGCGGATTGGCCATGATGTAATCGGCCTTCAAGTCGGGGTGCTGATCTTTAAAAAAGGTATCAGCCGGGACTTCACCGAGATTGGCCGAAAGCCCGCGCACCGCCAGGTTCATCTTGGCCAGCTTGTAGGTGGTGGCGGTGAACTCCTGCCCGTACACCGATATGTCCCTGGTATTGCCGTGGTGGCTCTGCACAAACTTGAGCGACTGCACAAACATGCCGCCCGAACCGCAGCATGGGTCGTAGATCTTGCCCTTGTAGGGTTCGATCATTTCCGCGATCAGGTTGACCACGCACTTGGGCGTATAGAACTCGCCCCCCAGCTTGCCCTCGGAGGCGGCAAACTTGCCGAGGAAATATTCATACACCCGGCCCACCACGTCCTCTTCCTTGTCCGCCACCGTGTCGATGTTGTTGATGGCATCAATCAGGGCCGAAAGCTTGCTGCCATCCAGCCCCAGGCGGGAGAAATAGTTGTCCGGCAAGGCACCCTTGAGCGAGGCATTGCTCTTTTCCACCGCGGTCAGGGCCGAGTCGATCCTGACGGCAATGTCTCCCTGCTTGGCGTGTTGCTGGATATGGCTCCAGCGAGAAGTCTCGGGCAGGTAGAAAATATTCTTCATGGTGTAAAACTCCACCATATCGGCGTATTGCTCTTTACCCTCGGCAATCAGCTGTGCCCGGCGCTCCTCAAATTTGTCTGAAACAAACTTGAGGAAGATCAAACTCAGCACAACGTGCTTGTATTCTGAAGACTCGACGCTGCCCCGCAGCCTGTTTGCGGAATCCCACAGGGACTCTTCAAAGCCTTTATTGTTTTTCGGTACTGCTTTTTTCCCAGCCATTATTTTTCCTTGAAATTGCAAACTTTAGGTTGAAGCATGGTCTTATTTTTATTTTAAAGGGCTAAACAATTATTTGTACAGACCTGTCTGTCTTGTAAATTTGAACAATATCCGACCAAACAAACCACACGGTTCGAGAATTCCGTAACAATATTTCTAATGTCTGTAAAGGTATTTCGACAGATCAATTTTGTGAAAATATAATTGATTCAGAAAGAATACGGTTGGGTTTTATCGGCATAGGAGTTAAGGTTCGGCCTTGGTCTATCTTGACAAAGACAAAGTAGGTGTCTTAATATTGGTGCCAAAAGAACATTGACCACAAACCAGTAAAATTATCGAAAAGGATTACAAAATGAGTATTGAAAAAAAAATTATCCAACCGGATGGCTGGGCACCCACAATAGGTTATGCCAACGGTATTCTCGTTAGTCCCGGAAAAATTTTATTTATCGCCGGGCAGGTTGGATGGGATGAGAATGAAATTATTCAATCCACAGAAATTGGTCCACAATTTGAACAGGCCCTGAAAAACATTCTTGCCATATTAAAAAAAGCCGGTGGAGGAGCCGAACACATCTGCCGTATGACCTGTTACTGCACCGACAAAAAAAAATATATTGAGGCTCGAAGAGAAATCGGTAAGGCATGGAAGCAACTGCTTGGGAAAAACTTTCCTGCTATGAGTATGATATTTGTTGCCGATCTTCTGGCACCGCAAAGCCTTATTGAAATAGAAACCACCGCGGTGATTCCAGAAAAATAAATGGCTCATAGGCAATACGATTATACTATAGAAAATAATTTCCAGAAGAAAAATGGCGTTAATTATTCAATAGTGTATATACGAGTGAATGAATCAGAAATATTTCATGAGGCTTGGAAAATAATTATCTTTGTACTATAAGTACCCCAAGGATCGGATTCATCGATAACAAAAATGGACGTCACCGCAATTTTGAGGAAAAATTCTTTCGATAGGATATTACAATTTTATCACTTGATCCTATACTCATAATTGCTGTAATTTTTTACAATATATTCTACTCATGAAAGGAATAAAATGCTTTTTCGAGTCCCCATTAAGGTCTGTTTTTCTGACATTGATAACGCTGGTATTGTCTACTATCCACGTTTCATGCATTACTTCCATCTTGCAATAGAAGAATTTTTCGATTCTATGTTAGGGATATCTTATGCTGAGGTCTTACACAAACGAAATTTATCCTTACCAACGGTTCACCTTGAGAGTGATTTCCATCGTAAGATGAAATATGGAGATCAAATCGACATGGAGGTCAGGGTTATAAAGATTGGGAAAAGTTCAATCAGTTGGGGATACAGGGGATATCTTAATGGTGAAGAAAATGAGATTGTTGTGGAAGGAAGTAATGTTACTGTATGCCTTAGAACAGATAACTTCGAAAAAGTAGATGTTCCTCAATGGTTGAGAAAGGATTTGACTGCATACATGGAAGAATTTGACAAGAAATAAAACCGGTTAATACCATTCAAAATAATTTTTCAAGGTGATTCAAACTATGCCGAAAGCCTTGGCTTTAAATATTTTCTATAGTTATGTGATTACCTATTAAACTGAACCAGTGCCGAAACCAATGAGAAACGAATTTACAATAGGTGAAATTTCCAAACTGCATAATATCCCCATCAAAACACTTCGGTATTATGATTCAATTGATCTGTTCAAACCGGCAATGGTCGATACGCGAAACAATTACAGATATTATTCCATTGAGCAGTTTGAGATGCTCAATTCCATTAAATTTTTAAGGTACCTGGGCTATTCCATAAATGATATCAAACATCATCTGAAAACAGAAGACCAGGATGGCTTTATCAAGTCATTAAAAGAATACAAACAGGCAACCGATAACGAGATCCAGCGGTTGAAAAACATCAAGGGATTTTTAAATGAAAGAATCATGGAGCTTGAAAATGCCATGGACAACAATTCTCTTGGCAAAGTGTTGATCAAAAAACTGCCCAAAAGAAACATAATATTTTTAAAAGAAAACATTAAAACCATTTTTGACCTTGAAATCAATTTGAGAAAGCTTGAAAACGATTCCGGGGTAAACCATTCCATCATGATCGGAAGGGTTGGTTTAACCATAAGCCTTGAGAATCTTTTAAACAAACAGTTCAATGAGTACAATTCTATTTTTATTTTAAATCCAAACGGACGTCATACTGATTTTTCAAGCAGTCTTGACCCGGGGTTTTATGCTTGTGTTACTTTTAACGCAGGGGATCATAAAAAATCAGGTTTTTTTTACGAAAAAATTTTCAAACACCTGGAGAAAAAAAAACTCAGCATCACAGGAGATGCAATTGAGCGCGTTATCATTGATGATTTTATAACAAAAGACAAAGAAAAACACATCACCCAGATTCAAATCCCTATTAGCGCTTGACCCTCCAGTAGCTGTATACTTTAAGATCATTCAAAAAAAAGCAACTTCAAACCGGAGGAATAAAAATGAATGCGAAAACTCAGGCGATAGAAGGCAAAACACAATTGCATTACGGCTGGATCATAACTATTACAGGCATGGCTGTTCTTTTCTCATGTCTTGGACTGGGGCGGTTTTCTCTGGGCATGCTGCTGCCTTCCATGGGGAGTTCACTTCAACTGAACTATTCTCAAATGGGGCTGATCGGTACGGGAAACTTTGTGGGATATATGATTTCCGTAGTGCTGGCCGGCATATTTGCCAGGGCCATTGGTGCCCGCTGGACCATTTCCATCGGCCTTGTCCTGGTGGGCGGGTCAATGGTTTTGATCAGCCGTGCCATGGGATTTGCCGAAGTCATAACACTTTATGTGGCAACCGGCGTAGGGTCCGGGCTGGCAAATGTGCCGCTGATGGGACTGGTTTCGCACTGGTTTTTAAAAAGCACCCGGGGACGGGCTGCCGGCACCATGCTGTCCGGAAACGGCCTGGCAATTGTTTTTACCGGTTTTTTTGTGCCCTGGGTGAATGCCGACCTGGGAGCAGAAGGCTGGCGCATGGGCTGGCTGACCATAGGCATCATATCCCTTGTTATCGCGGCCATTGCAGCGCTGCTCCTGAGAAATGAGCCGGGCGAAAAGGGGCTGATGCCTTTAGGCAAGGCAAATCAGTCCCCGGCATCCTTTTCCCACAAATCTGTGCAAAAGAAAAAAAAATCCAACAAATGGACCATGACACACCTGGGCTGCATTTATGCAATTTTTGGAACAACCTATGCCGTCTATGTCACTTTTATTGTCACCACCATGGTAAACGAACGGGGGTTTGGAGAGGGTACGGCAGGCACATTCTGGGCTGTTGTCGGAGGGCTTTCCATATTTTCAGGCCCGTTGTTCGGCTGGCTGTCAGACAGACTCGGTCGCAAAACCGGCATGATGGTGGTTTACACCCTATTTACCATTGCCTATGCCCTGGTTGCTGCAAATCTGCCTGATCTGTTTTTGTATGCATCTATTGGAATTTTCGGCCTGGCAGTATGGAGCATTCCAACCATCATGTCGGCAGCAGTCGGGGATTATATGGGACCGGTACAGGCAGTAAAAGCCTTTGGCTTTATCACTTTGTTCTTTGGTGCCGGACAGATTACCGGGCCTGCTGTGGCAGGTTTTCTGGCAGATATTACCGGCACGTTCAGCATGGCTTTCTTGCTGTGTGCGATCCTGACCGCAGGTGCCGTGGTGTTGACCTGTTTTTTGAGGCAGCCTGATTCCCGGTAATGCATGATAGCCCGGACGATACAGGCTGGCAATACAGACTGGTAATACAGGCCGGGCAAGGCCGGACACCTAAGACAGGACAGCTAAAACAGGTAATCTAAAACAAAACAGGTAAAATCTCTATCCTTTCAAAAGAGACAGCAGATCAGCGGCTGAAATCTTGCCAGCCATATCACTGCCTGCCAGCAGGCTTTCCGCCAGGTCACGTTTTTCCTGATGAAGACTGATAATCCGCTCTTCAATGGAATCTTTGACCACCAGGCGATAAACCGTTACAGGCCGGACCTGGCCGATTCTGTGGGCCCGGTCTGATGCCTGGTCCTCCACGGCCGGATTCCACCAGGGGTCCATGTGGATGACATAATCGGCTGCCGTAAGGTTCAAGCCAAAGCCGCCTGCCTTAAGGCTGATCAAAAAGAGATCTCCACTGCCGTTTTGAAAGGCCTTGATCCGCTCCTGCCGCGTCTTGACCGCTGTGGAGCCGTCCAGATATTGATAAGTGATATTTTTTGCATCCAGAAACTTGCGCAAAATGGTCAGATGGCCCACAAACTGACTGAAAACAAGAGCTTTATGGTTGTTTTCCAACAGCTCTGCCACAATATCCCCAAACACTCTCAGCTTTGAACTGTCAATACCTGCATCCGGCAGAACCAGGGCTGGATTGCAGCAGATCTGCCTTAATTTCATCAATTCCGCCAGAATTCTCAAATGCTTTTGTCCGGGTTTGTCATCGGCATTTTCAATATTTGCAATGGCCTTGATGCGCTGAGCCTCATACAGCACAGCCTCTTCCTGGCTCATTTCCACCTGAAGGGTTATTTCGGTTTTTTCCGGAAGTTCCTTGAGTACATCGGTTTTTAACCGGCGCAGAATAAAGGGACGAATCAATTTTTTCAATCGCCTGGAAGCATCCTTATCCTGGTCCCTCTCAATGGGAACAGCAAAAGAATTCTTGAACCGGTTAAAAGTGCCCAGAAGACCGGGATTCAAAAAATTAAATAATGTCCACAGCTCATCCAGGTGGTTTTCCACAGGCGTTCCCGTGGTGATCATCTTGAACCTGGAATTGAGTGCCATGGCAGCTTTTGACCGTTTTGTCTTCATGTTTTTTATGGCCTGGGCCTCATCCAGCACAATGGATTGCCAATCCACCCCGGCCAATTTTTCAGCCTCCACCTGGAGAAGACCATAGCTTGAAATCACAAGATCAAACGGACCCAGCCCATCCAGAAAGTTCTGCCGATCTCCGGGGCCAAACACAAGAGGATTGAGAGTGGGTGCAAAATTGCGGCACTCCTCCTGCCAGTTGGCCATGACCGACAAAGGAGCCACCACAAGGCCAGGGCCGTCACCGGCATACAGCAAAATTGCGGCAAGAGCCTGAACTGTTTTTCCCAGCCCCATGTCATCGGCCAGGCAGGCACCCACATTCCAGTGAGCAAGCTGGGCCAGCCAGTTAAAGCCGGTCACCTGGTAATCTCTCAGGCGGGCCTGCAAGGTGCCTGGAACGTCGGGAGTTACAATCTCTTTTAGTTTTTCACAATGAATTTTCCATGCCTTGTCACTTTTCAATGATCCTGCCTGATCAGTAAACTCTTCAATGGCATGCACTGCCAGGGGAGCAAATCTAAGCCCTTTTCCATGGGGTGTGGAATAAGCTTTCAACTCTTCAAGCCGCTCTTTTAAAGAATGGGTAAGGCTCAAAAAAGTGCCGTCATCCATTGCTACAAAACGACCGGAAGGTTTATCCAGAAGCGACATCAGCTTTACCAGATCAAGACTCAGATTCTCATCAATCTTTAATGTACCCGTGGCCTTGAACCATTCTCTGTCTTTTTTAATATTCAACTTAAAATCATTAAAAGAAACCTGGGACCTGACCTGCATTTTCTCTCCCTGGGGCCATTCCATAACGATATTGTCATCGCAGTTTTTCAGATCAAGAAGAAGCTCAAGGGCTTCTTCAGGGTCTGCTACCAGCCACTGTCCTCCAACTTCCTCAAGATGTTCCAGGGTGGAACATTGTTCAATCACGGCCTGGGACAATTGTTTTTCTCTGCTCAAATCACGGACAGCCTGTAGCTTTTCCCCTTTAATTTCAGCAAACACATTGATCCCGCCACGACCTGGCTTGAAATAAGAACCCGTATCAATAAAGGGCCTTACCAGCAGTTCAATTTTGATCCCGTCCTGCCATGGCATCACATGAACATGTGGAATGGGATCAGCTTTTATTTCCCTGACATGTTCACTTCCGGCACCCGCAAGATCCGAGTTAACAGTAACCAGTGAGGAAAGAGAGCCAATGACCTGACTTGCCATGTCCTGCGCTTTTTCAGGCAGTTTCAATCCATTTTCACCCAAAAGATCGGCTATTTGCAGTTGTTCGGAAGAAAACCTGACCAGTTTAAACCGGGAAGGGGTTTCCCTGACCACAAGTGCAGTGCTGTCATTACTATCCGGCATAGGATGTATTGCAATATTAATTTTCCCCTTGTCAATGCGAAACCGCACTTCAGGATCTCCCATGACAAGTTCCACAGGGCTTTCCAGGGAATCGCCAAGGAACAAAAGAGGATGACCCACAAGCAGCGGCAGGGCTTTTTCCTCATCAAACCCATACTCAACCTGGTGGTAATAGCCATACCCGGTTCTGTAAAACTCCTCAATAATGGTGGAACACACTCGTCGATCCTGGTCTGTAAGCCCCTCCATGGTGTGATAATTGTTATACAGATTTTTCAACGCCACAGCCCTGCCCTTTGTCCAGGTTCCGTTCTTTGACAATTTTTGAAGACGGGGTGTGATGTAGCAGGTATTGTATGTTTCACTGCATCCTAAAATCCAGATGAGACGCTGGTTTCGCTTATCTGTCCCCGGTTCAGGTTTAGGGCCGGAAGCTTGCCCTATATGAATCAGGGACTTGAGCGTTTTTTCCCATTTGGGTATTGGCTTAACCAGTGTTGCAAGGGTGTGGGTGCCACACAGTTTGTGATTTTTTTTCGACCGTTCTATATTGTGCTTAGCATCATGACCCAGGCTGGCAAGAAGAGCGCATACTTCAGCCTCCATCCACAAAAGACCGGCTGCCATTGTTTTTTTTTGAATATTCTCCAGTTGGAAAATATAGGATTCAGCCTTTTTTTTATCAATCCAGCTCATAACAAGAATACTTAGAAATGAGACAACCAGATGCTCCACTGCAACCGAGCTTTCAAGGGAATTTTGCAATACTGAAACAAGCCCAAGCCGTTCCTGGAACAAGGATCTCATTGCCTCCGTGACAGGCAAGCATAAAGTTGTATCCCCTGAGGCCATATCAATATAGGTCAATGCCGCTTCATGATCTTCACTCTTTTCACTTTTCAACAAGGCAAACAAAAAAAACAGGCCTTCATATCCAGGTAAAAAAATTTTGCGTTTGCGGGTCTTTTTTTTCAGGAATACCAGGGCGTCCTTGAACTGAATCAATGCCTCATCATTCTTATTGCACAGCATCAGGGCACACCCCAAATGGGCTGAACGGGAAGAAGAGTTTTTAAATTTTGACACAATTTGTTGATGAGCTTTGATTTTCCCGCTCAACAAAAGCCAAACCATGGCGTTATAATTTTCTTCAAGCCCAGACGATTTTGATAACAATTCCACATAATAATCAAGAGCAACTTCTACAGGCTCCAGGATTGGTTCCGCCTCCTTCAGGAGATATTCAAGAACCGCCATCCGCATGGCAGGTGCAAGGACATCCAGCATCCAGGGGGTAAACGGACGGTTAAACAGCGTTAAAAACGGCACATGCTCCCAAAATTCTATGGGCAAATAATAACGGATAGAAGCATATACTTTATCTATATCAAGACAATCTTCACCGCCGTAAACCGCTATCAGGATCGCCCGGTAAGCCTCATGAATATTTCGAAATACAAATCCGGCATGTGTGCGCTTAAAGGGGATGGCATCCAGAACAGCAAAGGCAATTTCTTTAAATTGACCCGCCATTACAACATCCTGAAGTGCTTGTGACCATACCGGTTCAGAGCAGGTCAGCCCTTTTGGTTTTTTAATGATCAATCCCTGGCTTTCAAGTTCTTTTACAAGGGGCTGAATGGTTTTTTGAACAAAGGGCTTGCTATACTCATCCGTAAATTCCATGGTATTCAGGCAGTAAATCATATCTTTTTGCCTGAACTCAAATACCTGAACTGCCAGAATCCTGACCATGGTTTTTAAAACAGGGGAAAGTAGGCGGTAAGCCATGACCAGTTCGTTATTTGCACTCTTATTTTCCACTATCATATTTACCGATTATTGTTTTTCATGATATTCATGGGCGTAATTTAAACAGTGTTGAATCAATGGATGGAATTTTTTACAAAAGCAATTGTTAGAGTTCCACCTATCACCAACATAAAGGATGAATAATGGCACGATTTCAAGAGAATTACAAGACACTGAAACATGCCCTGAATGATGTTTACAGAGTGGATGAACTCAAGTCTCTGGCCAAACAGATCAGCAAAAAAATACCCCCTCGCAAAGCTGAGATAGTGGACCATATCACAGCCATCCTGTTCAAGGATCTTGGAAATATTGTTGCAAGTTTAGATACCATGGCAGTCAAGGCCCTGGCCGAAGCCGTTCACAACTGGAACGGCGTTTTTAATACCCAACAGTTTCATGCCAAATACGGCGCTCTTCCTATAACTAAATCAACAGGATACAGAGGGGAAACGCATTTATTTTATCTTTTTTTTGTTAACGGAAAAATTCCAGCCGACTTAATGACAAAACTGGAAAAAGAAATAAAGGCACCTGAACCTGAACAACTCAATTATGGTGACCTGGCAGACACCCAGGACTTAACGGTCAGAGAAACCGCCCATGCCGCCTGCATGAACCTGAATATTTTACTGACCATGGTGGCGGAAAATAAAATCAGGGTCAGCCCCAAAACAGGTCGTGCCACGGCTGCAACCATTAAAAACATTTCAACTGCTCTGTGTGACGGAGATTTTTATGATGATGATAAAATTGGCCCTCTCCAGGCTTTTGCCTGGCCCCTGCTGCTTCAAGGGGGAGGACTTGCCTCAATTGACGGCAATTTTTTAAAATTAACCCGGGCCGGCACCAAAGCGTTAAAAAATGATCTTGCCGGGGGAATTAAAACCATCTGGACAAAATGGGAAAAAACAAAAATCATTGATGAATACGCACAGGTTACAGCAGTAAAAGGGCAAAGAGCTGCCAAAGGCCGTACCATGACGTCACCGGTCCACCGCCGTCCCGTGATCAATGACGCATTGCGGTGCCTTGAACCGGGCAGATGGATTACCGTGGATGAAATGGCAAGGTTCATGGTCTCTGAAAACTATACATTTGAAATGACCAACTATGACTGGAAACTCTATTTTGGAGATCCCCATTACGGCCATTTGGACTATTACGACACCTGGCCTATTTTACAATTAAGATACCTGTTGATCTATTTTCTTGAATATTGCGCAACTTCAGGGCTTTTGGATGTTGCCTATAAATCTCCCTATGATGCCAGAACTGAATTCCAATCCTGCTGGGGCGCGGATGATGAACCTTTTTTAAGCATGTGCGACGGCCTGATGCAGATCCGGCTCAACGATCTGGGAGCTTTTGTTCTTGGACTTTCAACCGAGTATGGCACCTTGGATGCTCATGATTTTGAACTTGATGACACCGATATTCTATATCAAGGGAGCGGCACTCCCTCACCTGATCACAGCCTTTACCTTGACAAGATCGCAGAACAAAAAGAGGCCGGCAAATGGCATATATCCCTTACCTCTTTGCTCAATGCGGTCAAAGCCGGGGAGACATTAAAGGAGATTAAACGCTATATCAATCAGATAACTTCGGAAAAGATAGGACAACCCCTTAAAACGCTTTTTGAA
This sequence comes from Desulfobacula phenolica, assembly GCF_900105645.1. NCBI lineage: Bacteria > Pseudomonadati > Thermodesulfobacteriota > Desulfobacteria > Desulfobacterales > Desulfobacteraceae > Desulfobacula > Desulfobacula phenolica. The sequence goes on from NZ_FNLL01000008.1 coordinate 67,313, forward strand.
AAAGTCGAAAATCGAAGCACGGCAGTTGTGGAAAAAGGAAAGGTGACCTTGCTGGAGTGCCATGGAGAAATCCGCAAACAAATATTAACCGACAAAAAATTAAAATCTCTTTGCCTGCCGGCCGGAAAACGGCATCTTGTAATTCTTCCGGAAAAAGAAGCCCCCTTTGCAAGGGCTTTGGAAACGCTGGGGTTTATTATCGGGAATTAATCTGAGATATTTTACCGATAAACTTGAGAATGATCAGCAAAATAAGGCCTGCTCCCATGAGAATCCAGGAGCAGGCCAGGGCTATTCCGATTTCTCCGCTTGAAATATTGAGGTATACGGCAATGGGAAGGGTCTCGGTTTTCATGCGGGTAGCCCCTGCAACCATAAGGGTTGCCCCGAACTCACCCATGGCGCGTGCCATGGCAAGCAGGGCACCTGATAAAATACCGTTTGCTGCCAGGGGCAGAGTTATTTTGAAAAATGCATGTAACGCAGATGACCCCAGGGTCAGTGCGGCCGATTCATATCGGATGTCCACGTCTTCAAAAGCCGCCCGGCTGGTCCTAATAATAATGGGAACCGCAATAAAAGTCTGTGCCACACATGCTCCCAAAGGGGTGAACAATATCCGAATACCCAGAGCTTCCAGGGGTTTTCCAAGTGCGCTTGAGCTGAACAAAAACATAAGGCCGATGCCCACAACCAAAGGCGGGATGATCATGGGAATGTCCATCAGGATATCCAACAGCGCTTTTCCAAAAAAATCTTTCCGCGCCAGAAGATATCCTGTGGGTACTCCCCAGAGCAAAGATATAATGGTTGCCAGAACAGAACAGCTCAAGCTCAGACGCAATGCGAAAAATGTTTCTCGTGAAGCCAGTGCCTGCAGCAGATCACGGATGGGAAGGGGCAGGCAAAGCGCAACAAGAACCCCCATTATCATGAGGGTAAACAAAAGCATCAGCACAACGCATACACAGGTAAAAACGCGCATAGTCTATTTTTTGGACTCTGCAGATGCAGGGACAAACGGCAAGAAACCATAATCACCAAAAACTTTGACAGCATCTGACCCGGACAAATAATTTTGAAGATCCACAACTTCAGGCCGGTTCATGCCATTTGTCAGCAGAGCAACAGCAATGGTTTCCGCCGTAAAAAAATTTTTGGGAATCTCGACAAGGCGTATTTTATCGCTGGCCTGAACCGCATCGGCACGACCGATAATAGCTGCGTCCACATCACCCTGGATCACATAAAGGGCCAGTTGTTTCACTGTGGCTCCATAGACGGTCACATTTTTCAAAATTTCCTGTTTCAGGCCGGAACGCTCCAGAATCACCTCGGCGGTTTTACCCAATGCCATGGCCTTGGAATCGCCAAGGCCGATACGCATACCTGATTTGGCAAGATCTTCAAATGCTGTGATTTGTACTGCTGATTTCCGGTTTACCCCGACGACCGGCGTGTGAACGGCAACCGGCATATAGTTGTGAGCAATACCGGCTTTCTGCAGTTTTTCTATATAAAACAACGCTCCCGGCATAAACAGGTCTCCTTTTCCAGTGGCATGGATACGGACGCATTGCTTCCCTGAACCGCCGTAATCCACAAATACCTTGTGGCCGGTCCGGGACTCAAAAGTCTGAATCAGACGGTCAATGGGCTGCCTAAGCCCGGCACCTGCAAACAGATGAATCTGTCCTGCAAACGAACATGTCAGGTATGCCATAATAAAAACAATGATAAAACAAATTTGTCCTGTTGATGTAATATAAAGTTTTTTCATGATTTTTCAGTTCCTTTAATCAAACCTGCTTAACTTAAAATGATATCGTGACCTGGCTGAACCCCCAGTGAGCATCCTCAGATGACCCGGTGTTTTCAGCAAATGATCCGGGAACGAAAAATGCATACCCTGCCATCAATTCCAGGTGAGGGTTGACTTTATATTTGCAGATCAGATCAAGTTCCTGTCCAAGATCCGATCCTGATGATCCGGTATTGTCTTTGCGCATTGCCTTGTTGTTGCAGTAATACCAGGCGTCTTTTTTCTCAGCCAGGCTAAACCAGTGGTAATCCAGGCTGACAGAAACTCCCTTGCAGGGTTTGATGCTTATTCCGGCTTGCAGATCCTCCAGGTTTGATCCTGAAAAAAGATTCATTCGTCCATAATACGAGGCAATCCCGCCAAAAACTCCGTCATAGGTTTTTTTGTCACCGTCATTGGGGTCGTCATCTCCTGAACCGATAGTATATCCTGCTGAAAGGCGCGGCTGAAAACGGTGCGGCAACGTATATCCCATCTGGGCATGCATCATATAAGCTGCAATATCGTCCGGTCCATCCTCTCCAAATTGATATGCGGCAGTGGCATTGTAGTCAAGCTGACGCCATTTGCCCTTCCCGTAAAAACCGACTGTATGAACCGTTAGCTCATCTTTTCCATTTGCACTGTCATCATTATTTTTGAGCACATAAAACAAATCAATGACATGGCCGCTGACGGGCTTTGTTTGAACATACAAACTATAAACATCATAGTCGTAATGATCCCCATCAAATTCATTCCAGTCAAAAAGAATTTTTTGACCGTAAATAAAATTAAATTTTACCTTTTCTGTTGCATAGTTAATGATAACAGCATCCCAAAGATGACGGCCCACATTGCCCCAGCTTCCACCGGCAAAAATTCGGCCGTCCCCGTATCCGATTGTTTGCCGCCCGGCCTTGAAGCCCAACTCAGTATTTGCAATTTTTCTCCATTCAATGTATGCCTGCCGCAGATCAAAGTCGTTATAATAAGGACATTGCTGAATATAATCATCCTTGTTAATGTCATCGGAAAACCAGAAACGCGAATCCTGTCCCTGAAGAAAAAAGGACGGGCCCTGTGGCATTTCATATTTCAAGTACAATTGTGTCCGGCTCAAAAGAACATTGTCGTCATGACCTGTTCCAAATTTTTTTATGTTATACTCGTCCAGATATTCATATCGAAAGCGCTGATTGATCCCCAACTCCATATTTCCCGGTCCTAAAACAGTGCTATACAGGGATGTACTCTGTTCGGCAACGGCAACCGTGCAAGTTATCATTGAGATGATGGCACAACAGGCAATCATGCCCGCAATTTTTTTTATACTTTTCATTTATAGATTTTTTTCCTCCTCTGATTTAAGTTTTGCCTTATACTTATGACGTTTACTGACTTATTATGTACGCTGTAACGTATATAATAATATTTCTCATGTCAATGTATTCTTTTAAATACAATTTATCTTATTAGAAATATTCAACAAACCATTTTAAAACACCCGAATAAAGCCATATATATATGGTAAGAAGCAGGCTATGACCCTGTTGTATTTGAATGCCCCAACTGCTTGCCTGAGAATATCCGATTCAACCCATGGAAATCTGGAACAGATAATCCAATAAGCCCTGAGCTGACATTTGAAAGCAACGTTAATAAAACTGCCGGCAAACCATGGACCAGCCCAATCTGATTGACATATTGCAACACAAGCTGATAAACCGGAAAACATATGAATACAAACATAGAACAAACAGCTATTGGAGAGAACATTGAATTCAGTTGAAATAATCGAACAACTTTCAAATGCCCCGGGCGTTTCCGGGTTTGAAGATGAGGTCATCCATGCGGCAGGAAAATATATGGGACCGGCCTTTTCTCTTGAGGAAGACCGGATAAGGAATCTTTTTATCCATCGCACCGCTTGCGAATGTATAGCTTCCCAAAAAAACCTTCCAAAAGTCATGCTGGATGCCCACTCCGATGAAGTCGGGTTTATGATACAGTCCGTCAACACCAGCGGGACTCTTAAATTTTTGGCCCTGGGCGGCTGGAATCCCCAGAGCATTAGTGCCCATGCCGTTAAAATCCGAAACACCAAAGGCAAATGGATAAAAGGAGTTGTTGCCTCCAAACCCACACATTTCATGACACCTGATGAAATAAAAAAACCTGTAAATATTGCAGGCATGGTCATAGACATAGGAGCCACATCAAAAAAGGAAGTGACGGAAAAGTTTAATATCAGAATCGGCGCACCGGTTGTACCTGATGTGGTGTTTTCTTATGACAGCGAAAACGACCTGATATTCGGCAAAGCCTTTGATGACCGGCTGGGATGCGCAGCCCTTCTGGAAATCATGAAAAGTCATATTCAAAATGATATGGCAGTTGATGTGGTTGGAGTTTTGTCATCCCAGGAAGAACTTGGTTTAAGGGGAGCAAACATTTCAGTAAAAAAAGCAAACCCTGATGTTGCCATTGTGCTTGAAGGCACACCGGCAGACGACACTTTCAACACCAATGATTTTATCCAGGCCGGATTGAGAAAAGGCCCCCAGATACGCCATATGGACAAGTCCGTGCTGGCAAATCCACGGTTTGTCAAATTTGCCATTGATATTGCCGAAAAAAACAAGATTCCGTTTCAGGAGGCTGTCCGGTCAAGCGGCGGAACCAATGCCGGTGTTATCAATCTTCATGACAGAAGCGTTCCCACCATCACCTTAGGCATCCCGGTACGATACATTCATTCCCACCACGGAATTGCCACCATGACGGATTTCACGAACACGGTCAAATGGTGCAAACAGATCCTGAAAAACTTGAACCGGGATATTATTGAGGGCTTCTAAATTATTTGGGGTTGCTAAAATACTTAACGCTTAAAGAACAGAAGCGCTTTGTCCTGAAACATTGAAAAGGAAGCCGTATCCGCTAAAGGAAGGCTTCCTTTTTTTTATAAAATTACCATGGGTGTAAGAGGATACCACATGTTCCCAAAACGCCAGGGCTGAACTGTTTTTCAATGTAACTGCAACCTCCCAGTTACCAGGCAATTGTGCAAACACATGTTCGGCAAGTTTACGTCCATACCCTTTTTTCTCATGACCTTTTTGAATGTAGAACTCTGCAACTGCAACTCCTTTGGTATTGAACCGCAAATGTTTATTGATCATGGCAAAACCAATGAGAACGTCTGATTTCTTTAAAAGATAAACATGCCGATCCTCTTTAATCAAATAGAGTTGTAAATTTTTCAGCGCGCCTTTACACCACAAATCATAATTATCAATTTTAAAAAACCGGCTCATATATTTTAAATATTCTCTAAAAATCGGTTTAATTTCGTCGATTGTCTCTATTTGAGCTATTATCATTCTGCTTCCAAATCTTGAATCATAAGGTGACCGTCTTTGTTTTTCCTGGTTTTAAACCAGCCTTTTTTTTCAAACTCTTTTGCAAGGGTGGTCATTTTTTTATAACTGGTATTTCGAATTTTAAATGATTTGTCCAGTTGTCTCATTTTGTTTGCAATGCCGTTTAACAAATGTTTTTCACTTGGTTCAAGACGCACGAGAACTTTCATAAACAATTCTTTGGCAATTTTATCTTTAGCTGTTTCAATGTTCTTCTCAGGTATCTGAATATTATTTTTTATTGGTGCGGCATCTTGTTTGACAGAACCTGCTTTGTCCATTTGAGGCAACGTCTTTTTTCTGGGAATCACGATAATGTTATCCGTACAATTGCGAAAAATCGGCCTTTGTTCATCGCCTTCCTGGGTAATCAGCCAGACCTCCTTGCCGTATTTTCTCAAAAGATCCATGATAACCGAAAAATCAGAATCACGGGTGACAAAAACAAAACGGTCAATTGACGGCTTTTCAAGATAAAGTTTTTCAAATGCGTCCAAGCTGATAATCAGATCCGCACGATTTTTCTTGCCGGTCACATGGGGCGCCTCTCTAATTTCAAAATTATAATCTATAAGTTGATCCCTGAGTTTTGTTATGGAATGGGTATGTCCACAGGCAAACTTGACCGCAAAAATATATTCTTCCGGATCTACTTTGCTTTCTTCCAGAATAATATCCTGGATCATGACGTCCAGATCTAAAATTCCCGCCACATTTTCAAGATCAATATAAACCGCAATAAATTTTTTCATTCTGAATATTTCTTCTTTTATAGTTATTCATGTGTTTCTACACATTTGTTTCAAGCCCAACGGTCACAATGAGCGATGTGAATGGGGATCAGGTAAAGTTTGCTTTGTTTTTCAACTTTTTGCCAAGGAGTCCCCTTTTTGAATCTCTTATTCAGAAGGGATAGTTGACATTATGCTCATGGACTCTTTCTGCTTTCGCTTTTTTCTATCTTTTCAGCGGCAGTGAGTTTTTTTTTACGCTTTGCTGTAATAAATAACAGCTCTCTTTTCCCCTATAGCGATAAGCCATACATTATAGAACCATGAAAAACAGATACCACATTTATTTAAATTATTCACCCTGTTTGTTGCGAATTAGAAGTTCACAAGAAAAAAATATCAGCGAATCTTATAACATTAATGGACGATATTCTTGTGAATGCCTTACATATCAAGAATATCCCCGGCTGCAAAACCGATATAGCAGAAGGCAAACTGCGGTTTTATTCTCCTTATACAGTTCGAAACTGTCGACAAAAAAAAGGCTTGTTAAAAAACTCGGCACAATAAATCCCAAGGCACAAAATAGCGTCTTAAATATACTCCAAGAATTATTTGAGAAGTAAAAGTTAATACAGATTCGGGAATGGTTAACAAGTTTGGAGGTGACACCATGAACAATATGACCTATAAAGGATATTTTGCTAAAATCAACCTTGATGATCGGGATGGTATTGTTGGGGGCAAAGTGATTGGAATAAAAGACAGTGTTACCTTTGAGGGTGAAACTGTCGCACAACTCACTGAAGATTTCCACAATGCTATGGACCATTATCTTGCTGACTGTAAAAAAGAGGGACCTATAAAACCAAAGTAAAGAGGAGAAAAACATTGGATCAAAAAATTAAAATCATGCCTTGCCTGGATATGCAGAACGGACGCGTTGTCAAAGGCGTCCATTTCGTGGACATACAAGACGCCGGTGATCCGGTCGAATGCGCACGTGCTTATTGTGAGAACGGCGCAGATGAACTGGCGCTTCTTGATATCACAGCTACGGTGGAAGGCAGAGCCACCATGCTCGACATAGTTAAACGCGTGGCCGAAGTCACAACCGTGCCATTCACTGTTGGCGGCGGCATATATGATATAAAATCGGCCGAGTTGGTTCTGAACGCAGGAGCAGACAAAGTATCGACCAGCAGTGCCGCGTTTCGGAAGCCTGAACTGATTGCAGAAATAGTTAAAGAGCTGGGTGCCGGGAAGTTGACGGTGGCCATTGATGTAGATCAGAACGCGGCTATGCCTTCAGGCTATGAAGTATATATTGATGGTGGACGGACAGCTACCGGCACAGATGCGATCGAATGGGCAAAGCGCGTTGACGGTTACGGCGTTCCGGTCATTCTGCCGACAAGCAAAGCGGGCGACGGCGTGCAGACCGGTTATGATCTGCCGGTGATCAGAGCGATCAAGGAAGCTGTATCGGCCGAAGTAGTAGCTTCCGGAGGAGCAGGAGAGTTGGATCATTTTTATCAGGCAGCGGAAGCAGGCGCTACAATCCTGCTTGCCGCGTCTGTGTTCCATTTTGGGATCATTGGAATTGGCGACTTGAAAGACTACCTGCGGAACCGAGGTGTTTCTATCCGCTGAAGCCTCCAGGACGTCGGATTTTTTCCCACCATGCTGATTCAGCCGCTGCAAAGAACCGCGCGGCTGATTAGCGGGTTGGATAAGCCCGGCGCAAAAGTTGCCGGCCTCCTTTTTAATTAATGCCGGGTCCTTGCCGAAAACTGATACGACCCCGGTTCCCATCCTGCCAATCGAAAACCGACAATATACATGGGTGATTTTCAGCAGGGACATTTAAAATGCAGATCACATCAAACGGGATTTCCATAAATACATTGACAAATCCCAGCCCACTGGAAGCGGCTCAAAGTCCTTTAATACATCATGATTCCAGGCAATCACATCAAAGCGCTCAAAAAATACGGGAAAAACATAACTTTTTTGAATCAGTTCCTGGGTTTTATAAACGGCATTTTTCCGTTCTTTTTCACTATTACCATGAAGATATTGCAAAAATGATGCATCCAGCTCAGGGTTGCTATACACGTTCAGCCATGAGGGATGTCCGGTATAAAAAAACATATGATACCGCATCAGGGGCCAGAAGGCCAGGTCGTACTCACCATTGCGCATGACCGTTATATGGGTGCCCAGTTCCACCATGTTCAGCCTTACTTGCACACCGATATTGCGCAATTGCGCCTGAACCATTTCAGCGATAATTTTATATTGGGGATCGAAAAAACTGAAGGTCAGTGTCATGGCTAAGGGGTTACCGTCTTTTTCAAGGATGCCGTCCTGGTCATGGTCCGTCCAACCGGCCTCTGAAAGCAATTGTTTGGCTGCCGTTTTATCAAAAAGCGGCCGGTTCACTGCTGGATTGCATAATTCATGCTTTTGCGGAAAAGGCCCGGCAATCACGCTTCCGGTTTCGGATATAAGCGTTTCTATCTGTTTTACGTCAATTGCCATTGCCAACGCTTTGCGAACAGCCGGATTTTGAAAAGGGTCTTTTTTGTCGTTAATGGCGATAAAGCTGACCGATGGTTGTTCCACGTTCCCCATGGTCGTCACCGTGATGGAGGGCAGATATTTTAACCGGGTAACGGATTCATTGGGAATTTTATCAAAATGGTCATAACCGGTGATATCAATTTCACCGGCTTCAAGCGCGATCGCTCTTGTTTCGGCATCCGGAATGACCTTCAGCCGGATTCTTTCGATGTTGACAGATCCTTGCCAATACTGATCATTTTTTACGAGAATCATATATTGGGTTCGTTTATGCACATCGATTTTGTATGGACCGGTTCCGATGTAACCGGTCACTTCTTCTGAAGCAGCGGGTTTAAGAACAGGATAGCTGTGGGTGGTGGCCAGTTCGCTTAAAAAAAGCGTATAGGGTCTTGGCAGATTGAATCTGATCGTGTGTTCATCAATAATATCAATGGATGAAAAGGAGGACCAACGCGGCAGATTGTATCTTTCATTGTCAAAGGTGCTGTAATTGTTATCTATACCAGGACTGCTGTTCTTTCCGGGATTGCTGTTTTTCAGAGCTGATTCTTCTTTTCCATTATAACCTTCAGACGGCCTCTTTGCCTGAATACCTCTTGCCGGACCTCTTTTTCTTTTTCGGGTTTGCTTATAAAACATCGCGTCTTTAACTTGATCGGCCGTTAAAGGTGTTCCGTCGGAAAACCTCACGTCCTTTCTCAGATAAAAGGTGTAGTGTCTGCCATCCGCACTTTTTTTCCACGATTCAGCCAGAAAAGGCCGGATGGTTCCTTTTGTATCCATTTTGACCAATGTTTCAAAGACAAAACAATTGAATCCTTTATGGGAAAAAACATCTGTGGCGCGATAATCCTGGCTGACACCGATAACCAGCTCTTTTTTTGTTTCCATCTGTTTATTGTTGCAGGATAGAAAGAACAGCGGCAAAATCAGTATTGCAATTGATTGAATCACAGGTTTCATTAATTTAATCTCCATTTGCCAAATGTGTTTGTCACAAGTTGGCGGGTATATTCATGTTGCGGAGCAGACAATATAGTTTCACACAACCCTTTTTCCACGATTTTGCCTTCCAGCATCACCGCCATCTTCCGGCACATATAGCGGATCACCCTCAAATCATGGGAAATAAAAACAATGGTCATGTTCATCTGTTCCTGAATTTTTTTAAGCAGGGCCAGGATCTGTTCCTGTACCAGGATGTCAAGGGAAGATGTGGGTTCATCCGCAATCAAAAGCTCCGGTTCCATGGTCAGCATCCGCGCGATAACCGCTCTTTGATTTTCACCGCCGCTGACCTCGTGGGGATAGCGACTTACCAAATCCATGGGAAGTTCCACCATGTTTAAATATTTTGACAGAATATCCATTTCCTCCTTTTGGCAAAATTTTCCATAATACCGGCCGGGTTCAAGAATATTATCTGAAATCCGCATTCGCGGGTTAAAGGATGCTTCCGGGTTTTGCCAGATAATCTGGTACCTGGGCCGCATTTTTTTCAAGAATGCCTTGCCCAACGACATGATATTTTTACCATTGATGATAATACTGCCGGCCGTTGGTTCAATGAGACGCAGCATGGCCATGGCAAGCGTGGTTTTTCCGCAACCGCTTTCACCGGTCAGCCCATAGATCATACCCTTGTCAACCGATAAATCGACACCATCGACAGCTTTGGTTATCCGTTTTTTTAACACTCCGGATGTATAATATTTTTTCAATTGAGTGATTTCTATCATGGGCCTGATCTTAGGATTGGTTACAGAATTGGTTACAGAATTGGTCACAGGATTGGTCACAGGATTGGATATCAATTGCATAACTCCTCAACTTGTTCAAACCGATAAAACGTTTGCACTAATTTTTGTGAATAAGCATGGCTTGGGGACAAAAACAAATCTTTTGCAGCAGCCGTTTCCACAATTTGCCCCTGGTACATAACCGAAGAAACATCACACACATATTGTGCAACTTTCAAATTATGGGTGATCAGCAACAGCGTGATGCCAAGCTCTTGACATACCTTGGCCAATGTCAAGGCAAGCTGCTTTTTACGGCTCACATCAAGACCTTTTAAGGGTTCGTCTGCGATTAAAAGTTTTGGGTGGCAGATGATGCCCATGGCAAGCGCCACACGCTGCAACATTCCGCCACTCATTTCATGGGGATAGGCCTGCATGATTTTTTGCGGTTCCTTTAACCCGCACATATACAGCATTTCCCGGGCACGGACCCTGGCCCTGGAACGGTTCATTCCTTCATGAAACATGGGTATCTCACACAATTGAGCTTCGATGGATAAAACCGGATTTAAGGTCAAAAAAGGATTCTGGAAAATCATCATCATCTCTTTGCCACGCAGGCGCATCATTTCTTTTTCGCTGCAATCCAAAAGATTTTTTCCCTGAAAAAACACTTTGCCGGTTAAACGGGCATTTTCCGGAAGCAGGTTGACAATGGAAAGCCCCAGGACGGATTTTCCGGCACCGGTTTGACCAATCAAGGCATGACGGCTCCCCCTGGCAATTTCCAGATTAACACCTCGTAAAACCGGCGGATTTTTGATGTTCGACATAAAACCCGCCGTAAGATTTTCAATTTTCAAGAAACTCATGATCATTACTCCATTTTATTTAACTTGGATTTATGTTCCCCTTGTATAATATCAGGGCATAATATCATGGTGTAATATCCCGGGTTTTATATCTTGGATCCATGATGTCTCTCAAGGCATCGCCGAAAAGATAAAATGAAAGGGTTGTGACCATGATTGCCATGCCCGGGAAAACAGTCAAATGGGGTGCCATGCGCATAAAGGACCGGCCTTCACTCAGCATGGATCCCCAGTCCGCCTCAGGCGGCTGAGCCCCTATGCCGATGAAGCTGAAGGCGGCAACCAGTAAAATCGTAAAACCGGCGGACAGTGTTGCCAGAACCAGAATGGGTGCCATAATGTTCGGAATAATATGCCGGATGAGAATGTATGGGGTTGAAAACCCAAAAGCTTTGGCGCTTTTTATAAATTCCTTTTCTTTGAGAGCCAGCACATCCCCCCGTGCAACGCGGGCATATTCCGTCCATCCGGTCACACACATGGCAGCGGTGATGCCGTATAGTCCGGGACCTGTAAGCGCAACAAGCACCAATGCCAGTACAAGTGAAGGCAATGCCATAAAAACATCAACCAGACGCATGATCAATCCATCCACCATCCCCCCTATATATCCGGAAACCGCCCCCATTGACAAACCAATGAGAACCTGCAAAAAAACGATGATAAAAGCGACTTTCAAGGAAAGCCTGCTTCCGTAAATAATACGGCTGAACACGCAACGGCCCAGATAATCGTTTCCAAAAGGGAACTCCCCTGAAGGGCCTTGCAGTCGATGCTCGATATTGGGTTGATACGGGTCACACGGTGACAGTATTGGTGCAAATATCGCTGTTATAACCAGAAGAATCATAATTAAAAGACCGGTTGCAGCCTTTTTGCTTTTCATAATGTCTTTAATCATCTGTCATTAACCCCAAACCGGTTTTTCTTTTTTCATGAAACTGATTCTCGGATTGGCATATAAATACAGTATATCCACAATGAAATTGATGGTCACAAATACACTGGCTACCAAAAGAATACAGCCTTGAATCATGGGAAAATCTCTGGCAAAACAGGCATCCACCATCAGTTTTCCAATACCTTCCCAGGCAAAAATAGTTTCAATAATAACGGTTGTCTGAAAAATACGTGTTAATTTAATGCCACTGTAGGTTATTATCGGCACCAGAGCATTTTTAAGGGCATGCCGGAATATGATGATTTTTTCCGGAAGACCTTTGCACCTTGCAAAAAGAATATAGTCTTGTTTTAAAATTTCCAGCATACATGTCCGTACAAGCCGTGTTGTGGGTGCCGCCATTCCAAGGGCCAGCACGGTAACAGGCAGGACCATATGTTCAATGCCGCCCCTGCCGCATACCGGCAATATGCCCAGATTCACGGAAAACAATAAAATCAGCAGCAGTGCAAACCAGAAACCAGGCAAAGAGATAAACAATATGCTCCCCGCCATCGTGCAAAGGTCAAAAAACGAATTCTTTTTAACCGCAGCATAAATGCCGATGGGCACAGCCAGTAACATGGAAAGAATAAAGCTGGTTAACCCCAGTTGAAGGGTAGCACAAATACGTGTCATAAGTTCGGAAACAACCGTCTGGTCAGTCCGGATGGAACTGCCCAGATCACCTGAAAAAACGTGCTTCAGCCAGATGGCATACTGAACATGGACGGGGGCGGACAATCCCATCTCTTCGCCGATCCACTCGATCTGTTCAGGGGTGATATCATTTCCGAAGCGGGACATGGCCATTAGAATCCTTGGATCGCCGGGTGCCAGATGAATCAGTAAAAAAGTAAATACAGACACCACAAAAACCACCAGCCCCATGGAAAAAAAACGGTTGAAAATATAAACAGCCATTATGCTTTCAAGTTCCCCTTTTTGATAATTTCAATGGTTGATCCTTGAAAATCCGAACTGATATCATCCATCTGTTCTTCAAGATCAGCTTCGATCTCAAGGTATGCTTCTTTCAGGTCTTCCAAAAGATCCGGGTCTGCCGACCAGAGCTCGCGGGTTTGGGCTTCCATCAAGCGCCGGACAATACTTTCCATGGCGTAAATATTGTTTTCCTTAAACCATTTTCGCATTTCAGGATCTATGGCAAATTTTTGCGCAATCTCATCAAACACCCAGTTGCCTACCAGACGTGTGGTTGCCTGCCAGCCGTATATATGAAAAACCCTGTCAGATATGACTGTGGCACCTTTATAGCCGTGACGTTTTTTGCCTTCGATCCACTCCGGGTTCAACAACCTTGTCCGAGCGACACGGTCCAGTTCTTCTTCCATGTCCCGGATGCGGGGACGGTCCGGATCATGGGTATCTCCGAAATAAACCTTGATATCATTGCCGGAAATTGTTTTGGCAGCCTGGGTGAATCCGCCGTGACTGCCGAAAATATGACAGCAGTCAAGGATATCATATTCATCTGAATCCCATTTGTCATAGGTAACGGTGAGCTGTTTTAAATTGGCTTTATATTCTTCTTTGGCCGGTATGCCAAAACTGCCTTTACCATATGCATAATGACAGGTGTCGATAAAAATTTGCGCCAGATCCTCTTCTGTTTCCCAGGCGGAAGCGGCGACCGCGGTATTGCTGCCGTAGTCATACACACCCGGGGCCGCAGTGAAAACCCGAAAAGTTGCAAACCGCATCTTCTTTTTTTCGTCATCTTCCGTTTGCATTTTTGACATACGTTCCATCACATGCTTGCGGATAAAATTTTGATCCGGCGGTTCATCCAGGTCCGCCACGATCCGGACCGCCTCATCCACCAGTTCAAAGGCACGGGGCGAACCATCCCGCAGCATGTTTGACAATTGAACCGTGATGTCGACACGCGGCCTTTGGAGCTGACTGAGGGGAATGGCCTCAAGACCGGTAATACGGCTGCCGTTCCAGACCGGTTTGACACCCAGCGTGTAGAGCATTTGCGCCAATTGTTCACCATCGGCACGGAAAATATCAAAAAAACGAAAAACAAACCCAATGTTTTCAGGATATTCGTCGTGTTCATGGAGATACTTGTGAAAAAATTTTTCAGCCAGTTGAACCCCCACATTCCATGCGGCCGGTGTGGGGATTTTAAACGGATCAATGGAATAAAAATTCCTGCCCGTGGGAAGGGTTTCGATTTTCCCCCGCGCCAGGGCCCCGGATGCACCGGGTTCGATAAATTCTGCGTTCAACCCCCGGATAATATTTTCAATTTCCTGTGTGGTCCCGGCAATGGCCGGCAAAAGTTCCAGGCCAAAGCCAACAATTTGATAAAGACTTTCAGTCCGCTCTTGGGACAGGCAGTACACATTTGCTCCGAATACCTCCATCAGGATATTGGAAACCATCAATGACAGATTTTCACGGGTAAGGTCCGACTGTGTTGCGACCGCTTGAGAAATGATTTTTTTTGCCGCATCTTCGGTCAACTGCAACAGCCTTGCGTGGGTCAGATTGAAAATGGGACTCAGGGCTTCCGGTTGGTCAAGCACCTCTGAGTAGTCCAGCCCGATGGTTTCAAGGATAAAGCGCCTGAGGGAGTGAACCTGTCCCTGGTCAAACCGGAGAATTGAAGCAAGCATGCTGATAAGCTGTTCGCCCCGGGGAGCCTGGCCAAGGGTATGCAGTCCGTCCCGGAACATGGTTTCGGTCAGCATATTCATCTGACCGTGAATATATTCCACAAAATCATCGAATTGTTCAAACTCATCGTGTTCCCGGATAATTGATGCCTGCCGGGCGCTTTCAATGATAATTTTTTCAAGCTCCCTGAGACGGCCTTTTTCATCTGCGGATTTAGCCCGGTAATATTCCTCTGACAGTTCTTCCAGTTCGGCAACCGGCCCATACAGACGGGTTGACGCCATTACCGGATGAAGATGATCCACAATCACGGCAAGCCCCCGGCGCTTTGCAATGGACCCTTCCATGGGATTGCTGACCACGTAAATATACAGGTGGGGCAAACTGCCGACGCAAAAATGGGAAAAACAGGATGAAGAAAGGGCCACGGATTTTCCGGGCAAAAGTTCGATGTTCCCATGGGTTCCCACATGGATCATGGCATCGGCTTTAAATCCTCTTTCCACCCACTTGTAAAAGGCAAGATATTGATGGGGCGGCGGCACTTGCGGGTCATGAAGTATCTTGCACACACTGCCGTCACACCGGGCACCGGCACAACCGCGTTTGGGCTGCAATCCGATAAAGACATTGCCGTTGATCAAACCGGGAATGGTGATTTTGCCTTCATAAAGGGCCAGGCTCATTTTTTCAAGATCACCCAGCATGGATAAATCCCCGCTGAAAGGATTCCCCCATCCGTTGACGATTTTTTGGAATGACTCGTCCGGAAGCTCGGACAGCCAGTCCCGGTAGGTATTCAATTCCACAAAGCCTGCTGCACCGCCTTTTTTGATGATCTCCTCAAGGGGGGTCCAGCGGAATTCACTGATGGCTTTTTTTTCAAGAATAATCCGGATCAATTCCCTGCCGTTGTCAGGGACCCAATCCAATTGATAGCCCTGTTTTTCCATCTGCTGTAATAAAAGCGCCGTGCTTTCCAGGGTATCCAGGCCGAAACCTGCACCCACGGTAGCTTCCACACCGCTGCGGCAGGGTGAATTATGAAGGATAATGGCGATGCGTTTGTCGGCATTGTTTTTCTTTCCAAGGGCACACCATTTTAAAACTCTTTGGGCCAGATAGTCCGCCTGCCCGGGAACCGGAACCGGTCTCTGGATGGTAGCGCCTGTACTGCGATCAATATCGTTTTGTGTCACCCCCAGCAATACGGGTTGGGAAATGCCGTCAAACTCGGGAAGAACAATTGAAATGATATATTGGGGTACGGCCAGCCCTTCCGGGTTTTCCTCATATTCCGCTTTTGACTGCAGGCTGTTGATCATCAAGAGCGTTGGAACATTTAAGTGCTGTAACACATGGGTCTCGTTCTGCTGAAACCCTGCGCCGTTTTTCTCTCTTTTGGAATTGAGAAAAAAATAGGCCTGCATCAATAGAACATCAATCAAAGGTGTCCCGTTCTTCATGAAAAAGCTTTCGGTAACAACATCATCACCCTCCCCTTTGAATTTATCATTAAAAACCGCAATAACGTTGGCCCCCTGCATCAAAAGCGTTTCCATCAATGCATCGATAACATCAAGCGCATTGTCGATCCAATATGAACGGGGGAAAAACAGGCCCACGGTATATGCATTCTCATCAAGCGGCTTAAAGGCTAAATATTCATCCAGAGACAAAAAAGGTTCCTTGTGATCCGGATGATAAATTCCGCACAGGGGCATCGCTATTGGTAAGGGAGGAGGTTCTTTTTCCAAACCGGCAAGGTGTAACACAGACCAAAGAAGGTTTTTAATATTAGCCGTCCCGCCGTTCTGCTGATAGGCCCAGATCCTTTTCAATTCTTCGCCGGACACACCATTTGAAACCTGCATACACTCCGGTGAAAGCGGGATGATCATTTTGCCTGTTTTTTCTCCGATGGCATTGAGTTCTGTAAACAACGCACCATAAGCAGATGGAATCAATACCAGAATAACCTCGGCCTCGGCAGCGCACCAGTTCAAAAAATCAGGATCCGGTTCAACCATGGTTTGTTCAGCGCCGGCCATATTTTCAATGCGAAGTTCAAATGCAGCCCCCCCTTTTTTCAATTCAGCATATGCCTGGCCGAACGTTTGGACGACAATTCCCCGGCTTGGGCCAAAAGGAGATAATATTGCACCGATTTTCATTTCATGACTCCTTAAAAGTTCATTAAAAAAATACTTCTATGTAAAATAGATTAAAAATAGATTTCAGCACCAAACATCACCATACGTCCGGATTGATAACGGGTGTAGGTGAATTCCCGGTAGTCTTTGTCAAACAGGTTGGTTGCATTCAAAAACAGTTTGGCATGTTTTGCCACATCAATGCCCATTGACAAATCCACAACAAAAAAACCGGATACTTCTTTGGGCTCATCAACACTGTATTCTTCGATGAGAAACGCGTTCTGCCCACGGCCCCGAACGGTTGACCAGAATTTATGTTCCTGCCCGAACAAATTAAAGTCACGGTTGTATTGATAGGCAATCGATCCCATCATCTCGGGGATTTGCGGCAGTTTTTTATCGGTTTGCGCATTTTCAGCATCCATTATGGAAAAACTTCCTGTCAAATGATGATGTTTATTAAAATCATATGTGATTTCAGACTCGATTCCCTGCATCACAGCCCGGTCAATGTTATCGTGATACTCATAGGTCATTGTAACCTTGTTTGATCCGCCGATTTTCTTTTTTTCCTTGATGCTTTCAATTAAATCCCTGGCTTCGGCATAATAAGCACTCAGACTGCAGTTCAGATTTTCTTTAAATCTTTTCCTGACGCCGATTTCCGCAGACCATAATTTTTCCGCGTCTAAATTTGAATTATTCGTTCGGATGGTATAGGCGGTCATGTTCCAGTCTGTTCCAAATTTCTGGGAGTATGAGGGAGGGTTGAACGCATATCCTGAAGAAATAAAGTATTGTGTATCCGGATTGGGTTTAAAATGCAAGGCCAGTTTGGGGGACAGCTGTTCGTCAAACTCATCATACATGTCACCCCTCAGCCCGCTTGTCAGTGTGAATTTATCATTTATGAAATATTCGTCCTGAAGGTAAAGTGAATAACCGGTTTTGGTGGTATCAACCGGGTTGGTCAGCGACCTGCCCGTGCCTTGTTCTTGGATGGACCAGTACACATTATTGCTTTGGTATTGCATCCCGACTGTTAAATTATGATCGCCCAGCATTTGGCTTGTCAGAGACTTGGAATAGCTGAGTTCAAATTCATAATCTTTGGATCCCTGGCTTGATTCGGATCGGTAAAATTGAGGGGCTCGACCGCCCGGGGCAAGCTGGGCCGGATCATCCAAACTCTTGGCAAGGTCCATATTTTCACCTGTGTTTTTGCTTTCCAGGTGATGATATGTCAGGCGGTAGGATATATTTGAACTGTCGGACAGGTTTGTTTTACCTGAGAGACCGATAAACTCTTTATCTTTTTCAAGGTATTTTTCCACATCATTGCCGTTTGCATCAGTATATCTGTCGGTATACCCGTTGCCGGTTTCGTTTTCCATATACCCCATACTCACCGTGATACGGGTATCGTCATTAGGGGTTAAAAATATTTTGGGCTGGATCGATTTCTCTTCATAATCCCGATTCCAGTTTTCCCACCCGACATGGTCTGATTTTTCATAATCAGCGTCAAAATCATAGGAATAGTCACCGCTGCGATAGTCATAGGTACGCTTAATCATATTGTCCCGTGACCAGTAATTGTCCGTACCGGTATTTGAGGCATCTAAAGCAATCCCCCATTTATCGCTTCCATATGAAATATTTGTGTTATATTTTTTAAAATCATAATTTCCAAAAAATGATTTTACACAACCCTTAACACCTTTTTCAGGAGGAGAAGAAAACATATTGATCACACCACTCATCCCCCTCCCGCCATACAGTGCCGACGACGGTCCCCGCAATATTTCTATCTTCTCAACACCTTGGGTTGGCAACAAGCTGAGGGTTGTATTACCGGACATGCTCTCAACCATGTTGACGCCATCCACATAGAGGAGATTGCGTTTTGTACCGATTCCCCTGATATTTATAAAATTATGGGTGGTACCGATGCCCTCACCCCGAATCACCTGAACGGACGGCGTATAACGGAAAGCCTCGTCAATGGTCACATTGGGGGCCTGATCAAGCTCATCTTTCTTAATGACCGAAATACTGACCGGGGTGTCAACAATCATCTTTTCCGATTTGGTGGCTGAAACAACAACTTCACCAAGGTCAACGGCATCATCAGGCTCATTTTTCAAAGATTGATCATAAGCCAGGCACACCCCACAAAACAAAAATGTTACAACCAATGCCAAACAACATAAAATCCCTTTTCTTTCCTTTTTCATATTATCCCTCCTCCGAGTATCTTTATTACCAGCATTCACAGGCATGCCATAAAATAAAGATTACTGTTTTGCCCTGATCACCATTCCCCCTCTCAAGAGGAATTGATAACACAACTATCACAGCAATGGCTGACCACATTTTTTTCCATTAATCATTTTGTCGGAACAATAAAGATACGTCCCAAAACCGGGTGTATTGACGAGCCGTTGCCGCGGTGTTATAAGGAGGGTTAAAGTCCCTGAATATCAAGGGGGCTACCCCGGAAGACAGCATGTCTCTTTGACCGGATACTGTGCTGTCTTCCTATTTTTATCTTAACCTTGTACCTAACTTCTTAATGATTTATGTTTTTTTGTACTAACATCTCCCAAACAAAAAAAAGCCAAGGAGCCCTGAAATAGAATTCTTTCTATCAGGCCTTCTTGGCTTATATTCAAATCTTGGTTTTAAAACAAATCCATGCAATTTCGATTGCAATTTTGCAAAAGTAATACTGAATCTGAAATTCCTTGTCAAGAGCAAATAAAGCTCAAGATAAGATTTCATGACAGGCATCAGTCCTTTGCTTTTTTGACGAACAATACGGAAATATAAAAGAACATGCTTCCGATGGCTGCCAGGATAAACAGGGAAGACAAAGACGGCATGTCGCCGAATGATGCCGTCCGGATGGCTGTGGCCGCATGGGTCAGCGGCAGAAGGAAAATAACCTTCTGGGCCCAGGCCGGAAAATTTTCCACCGGGAAAAAGGTCCCCCCTAAAAATGCCATGGGCGTGATCACAAAGCTTGTCAAAAGGGTCTGGTCTGCATGGGACTTGACCAGCATGGCAAGCCCCACGGCAAGGGAGGCAAACACAAAACTGTTCAACACAATTGCCAGCCAGAACCATACGTTCAGGGAAAGCACAACCCCGAATAAAAGGCCCAGAACCAGAATCACGGCAATGGCTAAGAATGCCCGTGTCATCCCGGCCAAAACTTCACCGGTCACATAAGAGAGATCAGATACCGGTGCTGCCTGGATTTCTTCAAAAATATGCCAGTAAAACCGTGCAATATTGATCTCGCTGGAAATGGAAAAGGCCTGGGTCATGCTGCTCATGGCAATAAGACCCGGGATGAGAAACTCCATATAGGTGTGCCCGTCAACCGCCACATGTTTACCCATGGCATAGCCGAAAGCAATCAGGTACAGCAGCGGAGATACGGACCAGGAAGGGATAAGCCTGGACAACCGCCGTCTCAGTATCAATAATTCCCTGTAATAAACTGCAAATGCGCCTTGTATCATTTTACTTTTTTCCCTGTCAAAGCCAGGAAAGAATCCTCCAGGTTGACCCGCCGCAGGGTAAAACTGTCTTTATGGGCGGCAATGTGGTCATTGGCCTCTTTCCGATCATTAAAATAAAGTGTTTCCATGTCATCCTCCTTGAGACAGTCCAGGGCCCAGGTTCCTTGACGGTTCATAAGATTGACCGGAGTGTCAAGTACCACGACGGTACCTCTATCCAGAAAGGCAACACGGTCGGCCAGGAACTGGGCCTCTTCAATGTAATGGGTGGTCAAAAAAACGGTGGTGCCGTGCTGCTGGATTTTTTTAATCAGCGCCCAGATCTTGCGGCGCATGCCGGCATCCAGCCCCACAGTGGGTTCATCCAAAAACAGGATGGCCGGAGAATGCAACAGCGCCCTTGCAATCATGACTCGCCGTTTCATCCCCCCTGACAGGTTTTTGACCAGGGTGCCCTTCCGGTCTCCCATCTCCACGTAATCAAGGAGTTCTTCAATCCTGCGCAATCTTTTTTGTTTGTTCATCCTGAAAAGTTTGCCATGGATATTCAAATTTTCAAACACGGAAAGTTCCCGGTCCAGGTTGATGGACTGGGGCACCAGCCCACACTGCCGGCGGGTTTCAATCTCCCTGTCCCCCAAATCAAACCCGTTGAGCCTGACCGTTCCCGAACTCAATCGGGTCAATCCTGTCAATATGCGTATGGTGGTGGTCTTTCCGGCCCCGTTAGGCCCCAGGAAAGCAAAGAGTTCTCCCTTATCCACCTGCAGGTTAACGTCCTTGAGCGCATGGGCGGATTTATATGTTTTATTGAGATGTTGAATTTGGATCATGATGAAAATTCTGCGGCTTTTTTCCGGTTCCGCATGCCGGACACATCGGTTACGATATCCTGCAGGGGCTGGCGTCTCACCCTGTGGGGCAGTGCCAGTGTTGCAGCGGTTTCAATATCCCTTGACTCAACGCGTGTCCGGCCGTCATAAGCGGCCAGGGTTTTGGCGGTCTTTAAAATAATGATATCCCCTCTATGGCCATCCACACCCACATCCAGGCAGTATGATGCAATTTCATAAAGCATGGGTCTTTCACAGGTCACATCCGGATAAAGAGCTTTTGCCTGTTTGATTTTTTCCACAAGGACTTGAGAATCGTCTTCCCATTGCCTTGAAAACCCTTCCGGGTCTTCATCAAAACCGGTGCGTCGTTCCATGATGGCGACCCTGGCATCGGGATCGGATATCCCCTGGATATTGACACAGAGCCCGAACCGGTCCAGAAGCTGGGGCCGCAGTTCACCCTCTTCCGGGTTCATGGTGCCCACAAGGGTAAACCGCGCAGGGTGGGAAAAGGAAATCCCTTCCCGTTCAATGGTGTTGACCCCCATGGCTGCAGAATCCAACAGCACATCCACCACGTGATCGTCCAGAAGATTCACTTCATCCACGTAGAGAATCCCCCGGTGAGCAGCGGCAAGAATGCCCGGCTCCACCTGTTTTTCCCCTTTTTTAAGGGCCTGTTCCATGTCCATGGTTCCCACCACCCGGTCTTCGGTAGCCCCTACGGGCAGCTCAATGACCTTAATGCCCTCCATGACGATTTCAGACCCCTGGCCCCTGCCAAGGATGTGATCCCGGCAGTCAGTGCGGACGCACTCCATGCAGACATGGTGTTTGCCTTGAGGGTCATGCTGGAACGGGCAGTCCTTGACCTTTTCAATTTCCGGAAGTATTTGAGCCAGGGCCCGGACAGCCGTGGACTTGGCGGTCCCCTTTTCTCCCCGGATCAGGACACCTGAAAGGGTGGGATTGATAATGTTCAGTATCAGCGCCAGTTTCATCTCTTCCTGGCCCTCAATGGCCATGAAGGGATAAACATTCATTTTTTTCACAACAAACCTCCTTTTGCAATATCAACCAGCTGGTTGACTTTAAGATCTTGTATTTTAAAATATTCTGCGTTCAGGTTGGCGGCAAGTTTTTCAGCCAGGCCAAAGGAAACAGCCCCCTGGCTTTCAGAATCCACCACAACAAATTGTATTCTTTGTTCAAGGGCCATTTTCTCTGCCAGGTCCAGGGCCTCCCGGAAAGGCTTTTGATTTCCCAGGGCCACGTTGCCCCTGCCGTCTGTGATGATAATGACAATGGGTCTTGCTTCAGGCTCCCGTAACAAATGGTTCCGCAACAGTTCAAACCCCTTGACAAGTCCGGATGACAAAGGAGTTTTTCCGCCCACGGGCATCTCTTCCAAAAGTTTTCCTGCAAGCTCCACAGACGAGGTGGGCGGCAGGTTGACAAAGGCCTCATCTTTTCTAAAAGTCACCATGGCCACCTTGTCCCGCTTCTGATAGGCATCCAGAAGCAAAGACATCACAGCCCCTTTTGAAGCTGCCATCCGTCCCCGTGCCCCCATGGAGGCGCTGGCATCCACCAGGAAAAGCAGAAAATTACCGATGCGCTTTTCCCGGATTTTCTCCCTGATATCCTGATCTTTTAGAATAACAGCCAGGTTGCTGTTGTTTTTCCTTTGGATCTGAAAAGGGGCTGCCGCCCTCAAGGTGGCGTCAAAGGCAATATCATGACTGCCTTTGGGGATGGTGCTTCTCACATACCGACCCTGTTTTGCAGCCGTCCTGGACCGGGAGCGTTTACCTGACCCCCTTCTGAATACCCGATCCTTGGGGGAGGTGAATTTTTTCACCTTAAAAGTTTCCCCCACCTCAAATATTTTTTCCAGCACATCTTTTTTGTCCTGTTCCCCGTTTTCCCCCCGGGATTCAGGCTCCGGTTCGGACTGTTCTTCTTCCGACTCCTGCTCGTCTTTATCCTCCCCCATGCTGTTTTCTTCCTGATCCTGTTCATCCGGGGCCTGCCCATCCTGATCTTTTTCTTCCTGATCTTTTTCTTCCTGATCCTTTTCTTCCTGGTCTTGTTCATTGGGTTCAGGGGACTCAGGCTTTTCCTGTTCAGTTTGGTCCTTGTTCTCTTCAGGTTCATTGTTGTGATCATGGGAATGGTCTGGTGGCGGCGGCGGTGCCGGATCGCGTTTCCTGTGAACCAGGACAAACCCGGCCACCTGTTTCACCTCGTCCATTCCGGCTTCGGCCTTGCCATGGTAGGCGGCAAGCGCTTTGGCTGCCTGTTCAATCACAAGGTCCGCCCTGTGCCCGGCCACTTTGTTTTCAGCACACAGATTTGCCACAAAAGCCCTTAAACCGTCTGAAAATCGAACCTCTTTTAAAAGGGTTCCGGCCTTTGTGATCCGGTCGGACAAAACAGCATTGTCGGCTTGATACTGCTTTGAAAACCCTTCAGGATCGGCATCATAACTTTCCTTTCTCAGCATCAAACAGATTCTTTTTTCAAGGTCTTTTTCCGATGCCACCTCCACGCACAGGCCGAACCGGTCCAGGAGCTGGGGCCTCAGCTCCCCTTCCTCCGGATTCATGGTCCCCACCAGGATAAAGTCTGAATCATGGCAAAAAGAGATGCCTTCCCGTTCAATCCGGTTTTTTTTTGAAGCCGATGCATCCAGGATAATATCCACGATATGGTCATCCAAAAGATTGACTTCATCCACATATAAAATCCCCCGGTGGACCTTGGCCAGAAGTCCGGCCTGCAAAGCTCTGGCACCGCTTTTAACGGCAATGTTAAAATCAATGCCGCCTGCCACCCGGTCTTCGGTTGCATTCAAGGGCAGGGTCACCACCCGTGTCCGGCGCTCCTCAATTACATCCTGCCCGGCTGCGCTTCCCCCTGTTATCCATTTACGACCTTTTTTACAATCATCACAAAGCCCATGGCTGTCATCCGGATTACAGGCCCAGGCACAACCTTTGTTCACCCTTATCATGGGCAAAAGTGAGGCAAGAGCCCTGACCGTGGTGGACTTGGCCGTTCCCTTTTCTCCCCGAATCAAAACTCCCCCGATGCGCGGGTTGACAGCATTGAGGATCAGGGCAAGCTTGAGTTGCTCCTGTCCCACAATGGCTGAAAATGGAAAAATATCATGTTTCATTTGTAAAATCTTCCTATGGTGATAACGCCCCCAAAAAAGGCAAAAATTAATACCTGCTGCAAATCTTAAACTCAGGTCGCTTCCCGCATGATTTTCTTTATATCCTTCATCTTCTCGGTCCAGGACTCGACATCCTCACTGGTCATGATATCCACGGCACCGCCCTGAAAATCCCCTGCCACATCCCCCATCCGGTCTTCCAGGCAGGCTTCGGTATCGAGATATGCCTCCTTGAGCCGCTCTAAAAGTTCCGGGTCAGGGTCCCAGATATCCCGGCTTTGGGCTTCCAGAAGCCGTCGCCCGATCTCTTCCATGGCCCAGGGATTGACCTTTTCAAACCAGTCCTTCATTTCAGGGTCCAGTATGAATTTTTCAGCAATTTCATCAAAAATCCAGTTGTCCACTTCGCCGGTAGTGGCACCGAACCCGTAAACACGGCTGATGCGTTTGTTAAGATCTCCGGCTCCCTTGTATCCGTGCTGTTTCATGCCGTCTATGTATTTGGGATTTAACAATTTGGCCCGGACCACCCGCCGAAGTTCGTCGGCAAAATCGGTGACCGACACATTGGCAGGGTCACGGGTATCGCCGTAGTAGGTTTTGGGTTTTTTGCCGGAAATTGCCTTGGCCGCAACGGTCATGCCCCCGTAATTGCTATAAAACCCGCAGCATTTCAAAAAATCGGTTTCATCGGAAATATGCTTGTCAAAGGTGACCTGGACCCGTTTCAGGTTTTCCATAAGTTCGGGGTGGGCCTCAACTCCAAAAGCATTTTCTCCGGCACCATAGGCATAACCATTCCAGAACAGATAAACATCGGCCAGATCCTGTTCTGTTTTCCAGGCAGACGCATACACGGCAAGGTTGACCCCTGCCCTGTAAACACCCGGCTGGGCACAGAACAACCTGAAGGAAAGCCGTCTGAACTCGTCACTATTTTCAGGATCAAGCCCTTTTCGGGCGGCCTGTTCCAGGACATGTTTTCTGATAAAATTGCTTTGATGATCCTCATTGAGCAGGGCCACGGCGCAAATGGCCTCATCCACATACTTGACCGCATCAGGGAAACAATCCCGCGTAATGCCGGACACCCGGATGTTGACATCAATCCTGGGACGATCCAGTTCCTGTAGCGGAATAATATCAAACCCATTAATCTGGCCATTGCCTTTCCATTTCGGCCGCACCCCCAAAAGATGAAAAATCTGGCCGATCTGTTCTCCGTCAGACCGCATGATATCCGAGGCAAACCAAACCATGCCCACGGACCTGGGAAATGCCCCTTCTTCTTTTTTATACCGTTCGATCAAGGCGTCGGCAAGCTTGACACCCACCTGCCAGGCCGCTTTTGTGGGAATGCGTGTGGGATCAACATTATACAGGTTGCGGCCTGTGGGCAGGATGTCATACCTCCCCCTGGAGATAAAACCGGATGGGCCGGCCGGAACATGTCCGCCTTGCACGGCATTGAGAAGGGATTTGATTTCCTTTGAATCATTCATGCGGCCGGCCACTTTGAGCACCCGGTTGGAAAAGGCCTGCAGCCGGTTTAAAAGGCCGGTCCCGGGCAGGCTTCCGAATTCGATTTTCAAAATCGTTTCAATATTCTGTTTTTCAATGATTCGGGCGATGATCTCTTTTGCCTTGCGGTCCGAGTCAAACAAAAGGTCCGAGTAGGGCCGGCCGGATTTTCCATGCCCGCCCGGATTTTGGAGTGCATCAAAAATATCTTCTCCCCAGAGATCAAAAACAAGTCTTCGGGTATTTAATTCATTATTGGTATCAAACCTTAAAATCGTGTTGATATATTCAGCCAGGTCATCCTTTTCAGGAATTTCACCAAACACATGCATGCCCACTGCAGTCTGGCTGTTCTTGACCGAGGATATCAATTCATGGCACCGTTCCGTCAAGGCCTGGAAATCCGCAGGAAAGGCGGCATCCACCTCTTTTCTCAGGTTGTTTTTATCAATGGCCTCCTGAATCAGGTGTTCGATCTGGTGTGCCCTTGCAGGGTCCGTATCCCTTGCCTGGCCATATTGATTCAAAAGGTCCTCAAGATCCTTAAGCCCCTCATAGGTATCTGAAATGGTGAGCATGGCCTGGAGGTGATTCACGAGAACGGCATAACTGCGCCGCTTGGCCACCACTCCTTCAGCCGGGTTGTCTGAATTGTAAATATACAGATGCGGCAACCTGCCGATGGCAATATCGGGCCAGCAGGCATTTGATAATCCGGCGCCCTTGCCGGGAAGCCACTCCAGGTTCCCGTGGGTTCCCACATGGATAATGACATCTGCCTTGAATATTTTTTCCATGTACATGTAGGTGGCGATATACTGATGGGGCGGCGGGATATCCGGATCATGGAGGATCTTACAGACCTGGCCGTCACACCGGCTGCCTGCGCACCCTCTTTTAGGCTGCATGATCACGTTGACATTCCCAAAATTCAGCCCTGTGATCACAAGCTGTCCTTCATGGACCATGCTGGGGGGAACTCCGTTCATTTCCTGTCCCGGCGGCAGTCCCCACCCTTCAATCATCTCATCTTGAGCTTTCTTTGGAAGTTCATCAAACCATTGTTGATATATCTCACTGTCCAGCAGGGCCAGATTTCCCTTCTTTCTGATGATCTCATCCACTGTGGTCCAGCGGAATTCTGCAATGGCCTTACGGTCAAGGAACAACTGCATCAGATCTTCTCCTGATTCAGGAATATCATTGATCTTATACCCAAGTTTTCCCATTTCATTCATAATCCTGACAACACTTTCCCCTGAGTCAAGACCACCCGCTCCCCCGATATTTGCCTCCAGGCCTGCGCATTCATTCTTGTGAAAAACAAAAACCACTTTTCGTTCTTCAGGACGTTTTTGGCCAAGCTTAATAAAATTAGTTACACGATCTGCCAGGTGTTCAACCCGCTCCGGGATAACTTCAGTGATTTCAAAACCGGTATCGGTTTTCTCATCTGTCACTTTACGGCTGGCTGCAACAAGAACAGGCTCGATATTGCCTTCAAATTCCGGCATGGCAATGCCGAAACCAACCTCTGCCGTAAGTCCCTGGGGATCTTTTTCCCATTCTTCCACAGATTTTGAATAAGAGACTAAAGGTTTAAACACCGGCACATTGAGCTTTTTAAACAAAGCCACGCTTTGTGCTGCCACACCGGTTTCACTCAGATCATCGTTCATTTCCCGACCCAGAAAAAAATAATGCAAATTGATCAAGGCATGAATCAGGGGTTTTCCATCTTTATCAAAAAACCAGGTCTCAGCCGCCTTGATAGGTCCCAGTGACCCTGCTTCAGAATCCGGCGTTCCATTGCAGAAAACCGGCAGCACATTGACCTTTCTTGCCCCGAATGCCTCAATCAGGGCATTTTCCAAAGCAGCATCTCCATTGGTAAAGGTGTGCCTGGAAAAAAGGATTCCAACGGTCATGTCGTGTTTAAAGGGATGGGCAGCCACAAAGTCTTTAAAAGTTTCATACACCTGCCAATCGGGCGGGCACAAAATTCCCTGCCAGGGCATGGGAATTGGCTCCTTAATCTGAATTTCAGGCTGTAAAAAGTGGGCTGTATATTCCAGGAGCCGTTTATAATTTTCCTTTCCCCCTTCTGCCATGTATCCATAGGCTATTGCACAGTCTGGCTGGGAAACCGTGGCACAGAGCCCCCAGTTAGTGGGGTCAAAGGATATAGTTACAATGACGGCGTCCTTATTGACTTGCTCTATTCTTGCTCTGATTTCCTCAAAAAAGGTATCATGGGTCCAGTAAAACAGTATGGCATCGGCTGTTTTGGCAGCTTTAAAAAAATTTTCCAGGATATCGGAATCATTCACAATTTCCTTTTGGGAAAAAATTGTCAGATCCACATGCCGGCTTTCCTTTGCAGCCTTTATAAATGCCGGCAGGTACGATCCCCACATGATGGACACGATGTTTATTTTTTTATTTTCCGTCATGATAAACCTTTTAATTTAATAGTTCTTTATGGATTATATTTTCAGGCATGGGATTCAAAGGAATCGTATAAGGATATCCATTGATCCTGTTAATGTTCACCTCAATTTTATATACCGTTTCTATGATCTTTGGGGTCATTACTTCCAAAGGTGTGCCATTACAGACCATACAGCCTGATTTGAGCATCACGATTCTGTCGGAAAACCTGGATGCCAGATTCAGACTGTGCATGGCCATGATAATCCCGATATTTTTCTTTTGGGCAAGCTTTTTTAACATGTCCATTACCTCTAACTGATGCCGTACATCAAGGTTGCTGCTGGGTTCATCCAGAATAAGATAACACGGTTCCTGGGCAATGGCCCTGGCAATCAGCACCTTTTGTTTCTGCCCCCCGCTGATCCGGTCAAAATCCTTAAGTCCCAGATGATTAAGATTCATGGACATAAGAACCTTACTCACGACTTCCAAATCTTTGCCGGAAGGAACAAACCTCACATAGGGTTTTCTTCCCATGAGTACAGCATCAAACACTGTCATGGGAAATTTTGATGGAAAGGCCTGGGGAACATACCCTATCAATCGTGCGCGATGTGTTGGTGACATCTTTAAAATATCCATGTCATCCATTTTAATAAAGCCGGAACAGGGTTTTATCATCCCCAAAAGACACTTTAAAAGAGTGGTTTTGCCCACACCGTTAGGCCCCAGCACACTTATGATCTCCCCTTTTTTTACATTCAGATCAATATCTTTGAGTACACAGGTTTGCCTGTAATTAAAGCTAAGGTTCCCAACTTGAAGCATTACCAGTACTCCTTTGTTTTTTTAATCAAAAGGTAGAAAAAAAATGGAACTCCGATAAAGGAGGTAACAATCCCGATAGGGATAACATGGGGCAACCACATGGTCCTCCCAAGAGTATCGGCCGAAAGTACCAGAACACCCCCGATCAAGGCAGAAGCCGGGATTAAAAACAAATTATCACTGCCAAATATCATCCTTGCAATATGAGGTGCCACAAGCCCGATAAAGCCAATCACCCCCGTAAAACAGATGGCGCCTGAGGTCATCAAAGAGGCCAGGGCAATGGAAAACATTCTCACTCCCGGAACATTAACCCCTAAAGCTCTGGCAGATTCATCGCCTGCTGTCATGAGGTTAAAATCAAAAGCAAATCTGAACATAAAGGGCATGGGGATAAGAATCATCATACCGGACATGACAATTTCCCTGTACCCGGCCTTTGAAAGACTGCCAAAAAACCAGAATACAATCCCATGCACCTCTTCCTTTGTTCCCAGGTACTGAAGAAAGGAACTTAACGATGAAAAAAGAAACATCAGGGCAATACCTGTAAGAATCATGGTTTCTGGCGTAGCTCCCTTATATCTGCTCACCCCCAGTATAATAAATGAAGATAAAAGGGTAAAAATAAAAGCCCCTGTCACAACTGCATATTCATTAACAAGACCGTTAAAAAACACAATGGCAATAACAGCCCCAAATCCTGCACTGGAGCCGATTCCCAGCGTAAAGGGAGATGCCAGAGGATTTCTTAAAACAGCCTGAAAAACAGCTCCGGATGTGCCAAGACCGATGCCGATAAGCAGGGCCATCATTACCCTTGGAAGTCTCAAATTCCATACAATGGATCTTGCCATCCCGTTATCCTCAATAAGTGCCAGAATCGAATCCGTAACACTGATGGAAGATGCCCCGACACAAAGCGCAATAACAACAATAACTGAGAGCAGCAGAAAAAAGACAACCAACAGAACAAGGCTGCGGTATTTCAATGCCTTATACTGGTTTTTCATATCCTGATTTTTAATGGTCAGGCAATCTGTATTCACTTGCTTCCTCCAGACAAATTCTCTGAAATATATACGCCCTGGTATGGTATCCTCTGAAGGGATTCAAGATATTCTTTATGAATTTGTTCAGGATCAAGGTCGTCAAACAGCCGGGGATAAATACATTTTGCCATATAAGCCACCCCGATAACCGCCCTTGGGCCTGTCCAGATACCACTGTCAAGCACATGAACTCTACCATTTTTTACTGCCTGGATCAGATTCCAGGACGGACGGGCAGCCATTTCATCCCTGACATGATTAAAAAACACCCTGTCATTTCTCTCAAAACCGTTTCCCCAGGCACTAGTTTTAAAAATTATATCCGGTTGTTTAGATATGACCCATTCCGAAGTAACTTCCGAATAGGGAACCTTAAACTCATCAGCCAGGTTTTTGCCGCCTGCATAGACACACATGTCATGCCCACCGGACCCGGGACCTGCAGTATGAAAGGCTGAATAGCTCTCCACATAAACCAGAGGCTTTTCTTTGACCTTGTCGAGCCGTTTTTGAATAGCATCCAATTTTTGGCCATACCATGCTCTAAGTGTTTCTCCCTGCTGTTCTCTGCCAATAATTTTGCCCAGAGTTCTAATCTCCTTTGCAATTGTTCCGAGCTTGTAAAAATTTAACCTGAGTACCTGTATCCCAAAGGAAGAAAGCTGTTTTTCCAGTTCCGTTCCAGGATTATTCTCATAGGCGATCACTATTGCGGGGTTTAAATCGGCAATCAGTTCGGCATTGGCATTCTTCCAGGACCCCACTCTCGGCCTGTCCAAAAATTCCCGGAAAAAAGCACCATCCTTAACGATTTCGGAATAAACCCCTTTGACCAGATCCTGAGCCCCCATGGATCGCAGTACCTCCAAGGCATCTGAATTAAGAACGACAATACGTTGAACCGGTATATTCACCGTTATTTTTCTGCCAAATGTATCTTCGATGACAATAAATTGTGCGGCATTTCCGGCCCAAGCCGTTCCCCGGGCTGATATGATCACGATAAGCAGCCCGGATAACAGGAAGCCGGCCAAGAGGAATCCGGCCATATAAAATCTTTTAGAACTTGAAAGCAACCTCGGCAAAATAGCTCCTTCCCTCTTCCTTGTAATACTGGTAGTGTTCCTTATCCAGGATATTGTTAACCGACAAAGAAATATCCCACCGCTTAAACGGGCTCCACGTCACTTTGGCATCAAGATAAAAGGCAGGTTCATAGGTCGAATATACCCCTTCTGCAACATCCGAATTGTCGGAATTATTGTAGATTTTGGAAATATAACGGCCGGTCAGATTTGCCTTGTAACAATCGGCTTTAAAATCAAGTCCAAGGTTAAACGTATTCTCAGGTATCCCGGTTACCTGTTTGCCTTCACTGTCAGGGTCTGTGGCATTTTCCCGTATCTCGGCATTTGTATAGGTATAATTTCCCCAGAGAGTAAAGTGATCACTCATGGCCCAGGATGACTCAAGTTCAAGTCCCAGGGTTTTTGCCTTACCGGCATTGGTCCGGGTTTTTGTAGAGCCTGCCATCTTGTAGTAAATCAAATCATCTATTTCATTCCAGAACCCTGTCAAACCGAATTTTATCCGATTATGATAAAAAGACTGATCAATCCCGGCCTCCACCGTACTAACCGTTTCCGGCTTAAGATAGGGATTGCTCTGGTAAGTTGTACTCCCCGAAGTCCATGTCCGGTAAAGCTCATACAAGGTGGGCGCACGAAAGGCCTGGCCCATGGAACCTCTTACCACAGTATCTGACAAGGGTTTCCATACGACAGACAGCTTGGGGCTCAGGCTGGATTCATTATTGTCAGCATAATTGGTTTCAGATCCTGTATTTCCGGACAACCCGTCAGAGACCTCCCAATAATCATATCGTGTACCAAGATAGAGGGTGATTTTTTCATCCAGGCTCCATTCATCCTGGGCATACATGGAGCATGTCCAACTTTTGCCACCCATGTGATAGGTTGATGCACTCCTTCCCGAATAACTCCTGTAGTACGGGATATTGTGTTCATTGGTATCTGATTCACCTGTCTTGTAGCTGATGCCCATGGTAAAATGATGTGAATCTCCAATGGGCAAATCTCCCTGGGCCTCGAAAAACAAAGACTTATTTTCAGTCTCATTAAGAGTTCCGGCAGAATCGTAATAATTTGACATTCCAGATCCGGATTGAGTGGTATACCGGTCTTCAACATCGTGAAAACCTGCTTTCAGGCTGACATGAACACTTTGATATATATCCTCGTAACCTAACGACATAATATCTGTTTGATTGTCACCAATACCGGTATAATAAATAAAATTATAGGGCCTGAACCTGGCCCTTAAACCGGACCCGGCATCTGCATAAGTGGTATTATCTCCAGAAGTTCCCATATAAGTATTCGGAGGACCGTAATCATACTCATGTTCGCCTGAAACAAGGGAAAAAGAGAGCTTTCCCGTATCCGTGAAATCGTATACGGCTTTACCGCTGATGGTCTCTTTTTTTGCATTGTTATCACCCTTATCACCCACCACCCATTTATCCTTGGTATTGGTGTTGTCCTTCATGGCATAGCCGCCGGATACATTTCCCGCCCCACTTGAAATTGTGCTTAAAACAGGTGTTGTCGGATATCCGTCCGTACTTTCGGCTTCATAGCCCAGTCTTAAACTCAGTTTTTCTTTAAACCGGGTACCGCAACTTGCACTGTACCGATGGGTTCCATTATTCCCCATCCCCGCTTTGATAAGGCCATGGGTCTTTTCCGGTGTCCGGGTGATAATATTGATGACCCCGCCCATGGCGTTGCCGCCGTAGAGTGCTGATGCGGGCCCCTTAACAACCTCAATTTTCTCAACACTTTCTATGGGCAGCATCCCCCACTCAACACCGCCCGTATAAGCATCATTGACCGGTTGGCCGTCAATCAGGATAAGGGTATATCGATCATTATTAAATCCCCTGAGCCTTACAGAGCTTGTGGAATCCATCAATCCCTTGGTTCGTTTTACAAACGCCCCCGGGATAATTGCAAATGCATCGTCAATGGTTTTGATATTCCGTTTTTCAAGATCCTGCCTGGATACGACATAAATGCTTCCCGGTGCATTGCTGATCGCTTCTTTTGTTTTTGTAGCAGTCACTACAATATCATCCATTCGGGCCATATTTGCATCTTCCTGTTCCTGCTCTGCCGGACAGACCGTGCTGGATAAAAAAAACAGGATGACACATAGAACAACAATTTTATTCATCAATTCCCTCCATCAATCATTTTGTCAAAACAATAAAGATATTTCCCAAAGCCGGGTGTATTGACGAGTGTATACAGCGGTGTTATAAGGAGGGCATAAACCCCCTGACTATCAGGGGGCTTCCCCGGGAGGGCAGCATGTTTCTTTGACGGGATACTGTGCTGTCTTCCTTTTTATCTTCAATTTGTACGTTGACGGTTGTTTATATTTTTTTTGTTAACCTCTCCCAAACAAAAAAAGCCAAGAGTCCCAAATAGAATTCTTTCTATCAGGCCTTCTTGGCTTATATTAAAATCTTATGTTAAACTTAAATCAATGCAATTTCTATTGCAATTTTGCAAAAGTACTACTGAATCTAAAATCCCTTGTCAAGAATAAATTCATGACGGCTGCATTTCATTTTAAAATATTTCATGCACCAGCCGTGATTTTTCAATCCTGTTATTGACCAAAGCCTCAAGCGATTATATATTATGAGGTTATGAATTTTAATTTTAAAGCATATGATGTCATTGTTATCGGTGCCGGCCATGCCGGATGTGAAGCTGCCCTTGCCTCTGCCCGCATGGGATGCGACACCTTGCTGTTAACCATTGACATGGACAAAATTGCGTCCATGCCCTGCAGCCCTTCAATCGGCGGCATGGCAAAAGGACAGCTGGTTAAGGAAATTGATGCCCTTGGCGGTCAAATGGCCAAAATCACGGATTCTTCCGCCATTCAATACCGGACATTAAATACACGCAAAGGCCCTGCCGTTCATTCAACAAGAACACAAAATGATAAATCCCTGTATTCAAGGAACATGAAGGCGGCCATTGAACAAACAAAAAATCTTGATTTAAAGCAGGCCATGGCCCAGGAACTGGTTCTGGAAAATAATACCGTAACAGGTCTTATTGACCATACTGGTTTTGAATATACCACCCGGGCCATTGTCATTGCAACAGGAACCTTTCTTAAAGGAACTGTTCACATAGGCGCATCAAAAATCGAGGCAGGCAGGGCCGGAGAATTTTCATCCATCAGCCTTGCACAAAATCTTGCAGACCTTGATTTTAACATGGGAAGAATGAAAACCGGCACTCCGCCAAGGCTTCATGCGGACAGTATTGATTTTTCCCAATTTAATATCCATGCCTCGGATGACACACCCAAACCGTTCTCTTTTTCAACAACAACCATTTCCAATCCTCTGCTGCCAAGCTTCATGGGCAATACAAATCAAAAAACCCATGAGATTATCAGGCAGAACCTGAAATACTCGGCACTTTACGGGGGCCATATCAAAGGGAAGTCAGCCAGGTACTGCCCTTCATTTGAAGATAAAATCGTTAAATTTCCAGACCGGGAATCTCACCACGTCATCCTTGAATACGAAGGCATAAACTCAAAGGAAATTTATGCCTCAGGACTTGGCAACAGCCTGCCGCTGGAGATCCAGTACAAGGTTGTCCGGTCCGTCAAAGGCCTTGAAGCCGCCAGAATTATGCGACCGGCCTATGCCATTGAATATGACTATGTCAATCCCCTTGAATTATCCGCAGCCCTTGAAACCAAAAAAATCAAAGGCCTTTTTTTAGCCGGACAGATCAACGGCACTTCAGGATATGAAGAAGCAGGTGCCCAAGGTTTGTGGGCGGGAATTAATGCTGCCTGCACTGTCCTGAAAAGAGAACCCTTTTTGCTGGACCGCTCACAAGGGTATATGGGCGTTATGGTGGATGACCTTGTCACAAGAGGAACAAATGAACCGTACAGAATGTTTACCTCCAGGGCGGAATACAGGTTGCTGCTCAGAGAAGACAATGCGGATTTGCGGTTGTCGCAGATCGGACATTACCTGGGGCTTGTAGATGAAGACACCTTAAATTTCTGTAAAGAAATTCAAGCTCAGACAAAACAAGAAATTCAACGAATTAAAACAACAATCGTAAAGCCCACTGAAACAGTGAATGATTTCTTGCAGGCCAAAAGCACAAACCCAATAACAACCGGAGTAAAACTCGAACAGCTTTTAAAACGTGCGCAACTTGATTATGCATCTTTAAAAGAAATCTGCCCGCTGCCGGAACCTGTTTTAAAAAGAACTGAGCAACAAGTTGAGATCCAAATAAAATATGAAGGATATATCCAGAGGCAGCTCAATGAAATAAAAAAATACAAAGACCTGGAAAAAATAAAAGTACCCAAAAATTTTGATTATTCCAAAACACATGGTCTTTCCAATGAACTCAGAGAAAAATTGTGCCGAATTCTTCCCAATTCATTAGGACAGGCATCCCGGATTGACGGGATGACACCGGCTGCCATATCAGTATTAATGGTTGCAATTTGTGCATTTCAAAATAAAAAACAATGCTTGACTTGAAACATTTTACCCTTACTATAATAGACATAAATTATTAAAATAATTGTATTAAAATGCAAAAGGATTGATAAATGGCCGATGATTATTACACGATTCTAGGTATTGATAAAAAAGCCAGTGCAGCCGAGATAAAAAAAGCATACCGGAAACTTGCATTGAAATATCATCCCGACAAGACAGAAGGTGATAAAGCACTGGAAGACAAATTCAAAAAAATCAGTGAGGCATATGCTGTCTTGAGTGATCCTGAAAAAAGAAATCAGTATGACACCTATGGATCAGCCGATTTCCAGCAACGGTTTTCCCAGGAAGATATTTTCAGGAACTTTGATATGGGTGATATTTTAAAAGAATTCGGATTTGGCGGCTCCCGGGGCGGCGGATTTTCTTCTGCCTTTGGAAGAGGCGGCCAGCAAAGAAGGTCCGGCATGGGGGGCAACCCGTTTTTCCAAAATATGGGAGGAGGAGGCTTTGGGCAACAACAGCAAGCTCAAATGAAGGGAAAAGATATTGAATATGAAATTCCCTTGACCATCCATGAAATTATCAACGGCACAAAAAAAACGATTACAATCAACCAAGGCGGTACGGCCAAGGCCATAGAAGTAAAAATCCCCAAGGGACTGACCCGGGGCAAAAAAATAAGACTTGCCGGAAAAGGCGAAATAAGTCCCCATGGAGGACCTGCCGGAAATCTGTATATTAAATCCAATCCAATTTCTTCAGACGGATATACCATTGAAGGAAATGATGTTCTGCTTTCAAAGCAGGTCAAACTCACCCAGGCATTACTCGGAGACACCATAGAAGTTTTGACCCCTGACGGAACCGCTATCAACCTTAAGGTTCCTGCCGGAACAAACCACAAGTCAAAAATGCGTATCCCAAAGCACGGGATTCCCCAAATGAAAGGAGATGGTTGCGGTGATCTCTTTGTTGTGATTAACATAACCATCCCAAAAGAACTTACGGAAAAACAAAAAAAACTGATTCAACAGCTGGAAAAAACAGGACTGTAACTTAAAAAAACAGGATGACGAATCACAACATGCCTGAATTTATTCTTTTAATCTCTGAACAAGAGATAAAAAAGCAATTAAAAAAAATCGGACAAAAAATCTCCATTGATTATAAAGACAAAGATCTGGTTCTAATCGGGGTGTTAAAAGGATCATTTGTTTTTATGGCAGACTTGACACGTCAGATTTCCATTGACCATGAGATTGATTTTTTAGGAGCTTCTTCCTATAAAGGAACCGCTTCAACCGGACAGATTGTTTTCACAAAAAAGCCGGATTTAGAGCTTGAAAACAGGGATGTCCTGCTCGTGGAAGACATTATGGATACAGGCAACACACTCTTAAAAATAACCGAATTCATAAAAAAATCAAATCCCAAATCCATTAAAATCTGTGCTTTGATTGACAAACACGAGCGACGTGAAGTAAAAATTGATGTTGACTATTCATGTTTTTCACTTGAAAAAGGGTTTATTGTTGGTTATGGACTTGACTATGATGAAAAATATAGAAATCTTCCTGCCATCTATGACCTGAAACTATAGGAATAAGGGGACTCCAATGATCGTTACCTGCACTAAGTGTTCAACAAGTTTCAAACTTGACGATTCTCTTGTCAAACCAGGCGGTTCAAAAGTTCGCTGCAGTGTTTGCAAAGATATTTTTACTGCATATCCATTGCCCGTAGAGACCGAACAAACGCCTGAAGAATCACCGGATTTTAATATTGAGTTTAACTCCCCTTCTGACTTTGAAAACGAAGATATTGATTTTTCTTTAAATGATTCCGATCTTTCAATGGAAAGTCCTGATCTGGAAATAAAGGACACAGACTTTGAGCCGCAGGGGTTAGACCTGGAAGCCGATGATGACTTTTCCTTTGAAGAGACTGAATTTGAATTGGATAAAGATGATGAATCCCAGGATTTTGAATTGGAAGAGAGCAATTTAGACTTTGAAAACGATGAATCTTATGAATTTGAGTTGGAAGAAGACCATTTAGAGCTTGAGGACGATGACTCCCAAGAGTTTGAAATTGATGAGAGTCCTTTGGAATTTGAGGACGATCAATCCCAAAAACTCGAATTAGATGAGAGCCGTTTAGAGTTTGAAGATGATCAATCCCCGGAACTTGATTTGGGAGAAGGCCGTTTAGACTTTGGGGATGAAAGTATCGACTTTGAAGATTCCCCTGAAAAAGACTTTGACGGCATTGAATTTGACGGTATTGAATTTGAAAAAGTCGAAGATGAAATAATTGAAGATGAGCCTACCTCTTTAGCCATGGAAAACAGCGAACCTGTTTTAAAAATGGAAAATACAACAGATGAAGCTGACTTTGAACTTGAATTCGATATTGAAGATGATTCTGAAAATGAAACGCCAGATATCCTTGATGATGAAACAGAGCAGATCCAACTTGAAATAGAAACCGAACCCGATCAGATTGAACCCGATCAGATTGAACCCGATCAGATTGAATCAGATCAGATTGAATCAGATCAGATTGAATCAGATCAGGAAGATTCCATCCTTTCGCTTGAAGAAACAGATGCAGGAAAAGAAGAAGAGGTGCCTCCTGTAATAACACTGGAAGATGATTTTTCAGAATACGATGATGTTTTAGAGCAGGAAACCGAACCGGAAGATGATTTCCTTGATCAAAAAACCATAAGGGATAAAGAAACCATAGGAACAGATAATACTCTGGGAGGAAAAACAGTCCTTGTCGAAGAACCGGAACCCATTATGGATAAGCCGTCAAAACCAAAAAGAAAAACAAAATCCCTTGGGGCATTCGCGCTCGTATTAGTGCTGATCTTCCTTTTGTTTATCAGCGCCAATATTGCAGGCACCCTGACCGGCTATAAAATACCCTATATTTCTGATATCAAACTCCCTTATATTGAACAATTGCTTAAAAAATCGGCTCCTGAAATACCGGAAGCCAGGCCTGTTCCCAATCAAGAAAGCGTTAACGGAAGATTTGTCACCAATTCAACTGCCGGCACCCTGTTTATAATTACAGGAAGAGTAGAAAATCCTTCAAATATTGCCTTAAGCCATATTGAAATTCGAGGGGCGCTGATCACAAAAGACAAGATGGAAGCGAAAACAAAAAATACCTTTTGCGGGAATATCATAACAGAAGAGATGCTGAAAACCGGCAATATTTCAGATATCAATACGCTTCTTGCCGTCAAAGAGGGAATGCACGACACAAACAGCAATGTAAAGCCCGGAGCCAGTATTCCGTTTATGGTTGTATTTTCCGATCTTCCTGAGAATCTACAGAATTTCACCGTTAAAGTAACTGGATTTGAAAAATAAAAAACAGGTAATTAAAAAATTAAACATTGACAATCAAAACATATTCATGATATTTATTCCAGGTTTTTCGGCGACGTAGCTCAGTTGGTCAGAGCATGCGGCTCATATCCGCAGGGTCCGGAGTTCAAATCTCTGCGTCGCTACCAGATAATACAGTGGGGCCTATTGAAATCATTAAAGATCTTTCAATAGGCCCTTTCGTATTTATACACCTCTACATCAGTGTCATACTTTGGTGTCATACTTTGTGTCACACCTGCATATCTGCATTAGGTATTCTCATGCGTTTTCCATCTTATCTGGTAAAGAATCGGTTTGGAATTTATTATTTTCAACTTGTGTTTCCAAAGCGTATACGTCATATTTTTAAAAAAAAAGAAGTAAGAAGGTCACTTAGAACGAATGATCGTAAGATAGCTGTAATAATGGCCCAGGAATTTAGAAGAATTGCTGAACAGCAACTTTTTCCCGCAATCGTTGAAGGTAAAATGAACTGGATTGAAACTAAACAGTTACTCGATAAAATAGCTGAAAAGCTATTTGAAAAGTATGTTAACCAAGTCCATAAAACTGGATTTGATTTTTACGATCATGATTCATTAGAGGCTATAATGCCAGGAGCTGAAACGTTTCTCGGTGAAGCACCTTCAGGACCATATCCAT
Organism: Desulfobacula phenolica; assembly: GCF_900105645.1. Taxonomy (NCBI): domain Bacteria; kingdom Pseudomonadati; phylum Thermodesulfobacteriota; class Desulfobacteria; order Desulfobacterales; family Desulfobacteraceae; genus Desulfobacula; species Desulfobacula phenolica. The sequence goes on from NZ_FNLL01000008.1 coordinate 107,238, forward strand.
CATATCATTTCGAACTTGATAAAAAAGAATTTGAGGACACTTACCATAAAACTAAAACTGTTACTGACTTTGTTAATAACATCCTCAAGCATCATGGAATTAAAGTTGATCACGACAGTGATGACTATAAAAGAATTTGTAAACAGGCTCTTGAGATGCTGTATCGGTTGGATGAAAAGAAAAGAACGTTTAGGAATGATCTTACCATAGGTTCGCGACCATTAGCCCCATATGACACTTCAAAAGAAGCTGTAGACCCTGGTTCATCAATACCAGAGATGACAGTCAAAGAATTAATCTCTAAATATACAACATTGAAAATTAAGGTTGAGAAGAAATGGAGCCCAAGAACCATAAAGGGATATACTGAAAACTATGATCGTATAATTGAAATATTTGAAGTTGTGTTGGGAGATAAAAAGTTCCCTATAAATTCTATAACTAAAGACCATGCAAGAGAAGTATGGGAAATATTGTCAATCATCCCAACTAGCCTGAAGAAAAAGTATCCGAATCTGTCTATGAAACAGATAATTACTAAATGTCGGAACAGTGAAATTGCAAAATTAGAAAATGAAAGACTATCATCATCTACTTTTAAAACCTATTCAAATCTTATTGGCGGACTATTCCGTTACGCCGAAGAAGAAGAGTTCGTTTCAAAAAATCACTTTCTAAACAAACCTACTCGGAAGAAGAAAGAGAAGAAGCGAAAACCATTTACTGATCAAGAAATAGAGCAATTTTTTAACACTGATCTGTTTCTAAAAAAAGACTTTGAAGTAAAATGGGCTTGGAGATTTTGGGTACCCATATTCATGATGTATTCTGGATGCCGACTTGAAGAAGTATGCCAACTATTCCTTGATGACATTTATGAAACAGAAGGTATTCTATGTTTTCATATCAGGGAAAAGCATGACAACACTACTGGCGAAATGATTACAAATGTAAAGAACTCTGCAAGTAACAGAAAAATCCCTGTCCACCCAAAGCTGATTCAAATAGGACTAAAGAAATATATTAAATATTTGAAGACCGTAGGAGAAAAACAACTGTTCCCCGACTTAAAAAACAAAAATAGCAGAGGAGAACATAAACCAAGAAACAGTAAAGTTACCAGATGGTTTAATGAAAGATCTAAAAAAGACTATAGAACATCTTACATAGAAAAATGTGGAATAACTGATCCAGACAAAGTGCTCTATTGTTTCCGTCATACGGTTGGGACCTTTCTTGACAATTATAGACCACCAGTTAAAACTGCAATCGTTAACAAGATTTTCGGACATGAACAAAAGACAACACGAGCACGTCATTATACGACCTGGGAGAAAAAAGTATTGTTAGAAGTTATAGCGAAGATTGATTATCCAAATGCAAATTTACCGTGGGATAGTATGGCAGACTATGAATCAGTATCCTTCCCATGGGTAAAGTGACTCATTGGTCATCATTTAATAGATCATTGCTCTATATAGTTGGAATAATAAATTTTATATAGATATTAAATAGACCAGAAAGTGACCATTGAAAAGGTTGTAGTATGAGTTAAATAATCTTGTATATCCAGTAAGCTACGGATCATTAAACTCACCGAGCTTTACAGAAAAGTGCTGTAAATAGAATGAGATCCGTAGCGCTTGTAACTTTTAGGTAATAAGGGATAATCAATAATGTTATCCCTGCAAGATACACTCGGACTACAGATTGATCAAAATGTATTGTTTGTCTTCAACAAATCTTTCCCATCTGGTTGAACATTCCATCATGGACATCTCATTCCATATACTCAGACCACATCATTTTCCACCACTCAGCATTCGCAAAAATAATAATAATATATAGATATAATACTCACGATAAGTCCGGAGAGTGTCACACAAAGAATGAGCAAACAAACCTGCTGTGTGAAATCATCAAACGATTCAAATGTTAAGGAAATATATAATGACATTACATCAAAAAAATAATGAGGGGTTGAATAACCAGTTGATCAAGAGTTGTGTCTCCAATAATTATCTTTACAAGTTTAAAAAAATTAAATTTTATACATCTATAGACTTCATCATTTTCTCAATCAAATATGACTACAATCTATTATTAAAGATACTTACAGAGATCATGGTAAAGTCTTCTTCACCTACTTTTTACAAAACACCTTCTTCTTTGGTAAAAGTCTATAACTTCACCTTCAACAACCGTATGTATAAAATCAAGTACATTCACTTCTTCAAAGGGAATTATATTTGGTTGCGGATTGATGACCCCGATGCATTACTCCTTCAACACTTTTCAAATCTCCTTCATCCGATACAACATCACGTTGCTATGTTGGAGTGTACTGTTGACTTCTATGGGCCTAATATACATACACTTTATTCTGCTTTGAAAAGTAAATATGTTTTATCCCACTCCTCAAGAAGTAAACCGTTGAACTTGAATTATGATGATACGGAATATGCTGGTAATCCGAGGTCTACAAAGTCAAAAGCATTGAGACTGTATAAAAAAGAAGATGATAATGGAAATATCAAGTATGCCAGACTGGAAATCGTATATAAACGAAACTGGCTGAAGAATAAGAAGATAATTTCCATTAGAGATGTATTGAAAATGGACTGTGATACAGTTTATCAGCCGTTAAAGTTCAAGATATTTAACCATCATAGATTTATAAAAAACTATGTTCGAAGAATGGAAAAAGGTATATTTGTATGTAAAGCGAATATTCTTGAAGTACTAGAAACGATTGATAAGTTGACAAGAATGAAGAATATCTCCTCTGTAGATAAATTTGCAAAGTGTTTTATCTCTTACTCCTGTTGTGAGACTCACTTATTTGAAACTGCATTTAAAGCTCTGTTAACTGGGAAATTATTCCTTAACGGCAAAATCTTCGAGATGCCATCGGAGTTCCTGTTTGATGATTTTTAAATTGATACTACACTAGTCCATCTTGGCATTATAAATAATTGGTATTTTCCAGATGGTAAAAATGTTCATTCCAAAGTTGGACCCCAACTTCTTGACTTCGGCTCCCGGGAGCTATAGAAATGAACAGGGTTATCAATTTATAATACTTTATTATTAATATCATAAGGATGGTCATATGGACGATGTTGATTATTCACCTGCTTTAAATTCTCATACACATTTGTTTAAATTCAATGTTAAAGAAATTATTAACAAGGTTTCCATTTCATTCAGACAAAAAGAGAATAATGAAGAAGAAGCCAGAAATACAACATTACTTGAACTCCTTAAGAAGAAAGCTACCAATCATATAAATAACCCCTTTAATGAAGCACAACTTCACAAAACAAGTGAGTTTTTAATTGATCAAGGACAACCACCAATAAGCCATAGAGTTACTTTTGATCATGCTAAGAATAACCTTTTTGAATTCTACAATTTCAATGAAGATACAATAAGCCTGATAAATAATCTGATGAAAGATTATTACCCGATGGAAAATCAAATGGGAAACCAGATTGAGATTATACCAATAGTCCATACCATAGAAGTACACTTTGTGATTACTCCCGTGGAGAAAGCCATTAAACAGGAGAAACTTGATTATCAAAGGATTTGTAGCATTATTCAATATTGTATCTATGAAAAGGAGACTGGTGATATCGCTTGGGACTGTAAATTTAATAATGATTTGAAACAAGCGATAATTCAATTCAGTATGGGAAAAAATTGTTTGGACGAAGAGCTGAACATTGAGAATGTATTACAAAAGAGTTATAAGCCGTTAATGAAAGAATATATTGATTTTAAAGTGTTCGTTGCAGATATATCAAAAGGATCCGATACTAATCAAAATCCGAACAAGCTGTATGAACACCTAAGTAATCATGAGATAGGACTTGCTGAAATTTTTTTAATGGATCAAGGAATACCATATACTGCTTATCAACATAACTTTAGTAAACGATTTTATGAATATGATGGGTAAAACTTCAATCTGTTGCTTATTCTTTATTTAACGGCAAAAGTCTCCTTTTCCCAGTATAACCGTAGCACTTCTCAGGGATAAATATTATTTATTATATCTATAAGCTACTGAAATTTTAAAGTGTATCAACACCGTGCTATGATTTAGAAGAATAGAAGAAAACAAAGAAGATCGCCGTTAAATAAGGATCAAATAGATAAATCACTTGTTTAATAAAATGATTGAGAGTATCCAATATCCAAAGTTTTTCTTCTCCCTCCAGATGACAACCTAAAAATCATCCCTCAGTTAAGCGATGTTTTCGGACCCTTCTTAAGAAATTCAGCATTAGTATCAGGCCCCATCAAACAACTCATACAATAATTTTTGTATAGATATAAAAGATTCAGGTGAACTATGAGCAATGAAACTTTTAATCAACTTTTAAGGAGTATTTAAGACAAAAAAGGAAAATTTATTATGAATCGAATGTATGCTAAAGCAAAGACTTGGAACCCATTTAAAGGTTGTAGGTTTAACTGCAGTTGTTGCAGACCAACTTTTCAAGCACAGGCGAAACGTCAAAAGAATCGGTGTAAAGATTGTTATGATTATAAACCGCATTACCACCCAGAGAGGCTAGGTAAAATACCTAGTGCAGAAATTGTTTTTGTTTGCGGTAATGGTGACATCTCATTTTGTGACCCCACTTATACGCATCAGATAATCAATGCTATTGCTAATCACAACCAAAGATGTCCTTATAAACAGTACTATTTTCAGTCCAGACAACCAGAGTATTTTGAACAGTTCATACCATACTTCCCGTCGAATGTGATCGTGGTAACGACTCTGGAAACTAATCGAGACACAGGATATGCAACTGTTTCGAAGGCACCAATACCGTCCGAGAGGTATCAGCAGTTTCTGAATTTGAATTATCTGCGAAAAGTAGTAACGATAGAGCCAGTGATGGACTTCGATCTGGATGTATTTACCAACTGGATTACCGATATCACCCCAGAATATGTCTGGCTGGGTTTTAACAGCAAACCTCGCCAGGTTCAACTCCCGGAGCCATCCGAATGGAAGCTCACAGCCTTTGCTCAAGCACTTAAAAGGAGTGGAATTCAGGTTAATGGGAAAGACCTGAGAGGACTGAATATCGGCATATAATAACCAATAAACAGGGCCAGTCACTGCAATAGTAGCTGGCCCTTTTTTCATCACCCTCTATCTCATTTTAATATTTAACAGCAACTGCTTCCTTATCCACTTTGGTATTATAAATAATCGGTATTTTCCAAGTGGTCATACGTCCATTTAAAAGTCGAACTCCCAATTCCTTCAATTATGGTATCTGGGTGTTATAAAAATGAACAGGGTATCAATCGAGCCTGATATCACACACTTTTTCTTGGGATAACGATTTTTCAAGTTAACGGCAAACATTCTCATTATCCCAATATACCCCATAGCACTTCTTTGGGATAAACATTTTTTATTATTTTTAATATATCTATAACTTAATGAATCTTTGGAAGATATCAACAGAAAGCCACGTTCAGAATAAAAGAAGAATACAAAGAGGATTGCCGTTAAGAAGATGTCAAAAGCTGAATTCTATCTGAGAGGTGATTCAGATAACTAAAAAATTATAGTTTTAAAAAATGAACTTGCAACTAAATTAAGAATAAAGTTAATTTCCATTAAGCTGATCGAATATCTTTAAAAGTTACAGAATATTTAGAATTGTTTAATTACTTGCTTAGGATTTAAAGGAGGATGTAGTGAATACAAAATATCAAAATGGAGATGTCATAGCGTATTGCCCTGATTGCAAGACACATACTAGCTTTGAACATAAAACGAGTGGTCGTGAGCTTGAAACAATAATTGTTGATCGACATCACGAATATGAAGGGAAAAAATATAGTCGTATTTTATACCGTCTCCTTAGGTGTGCATCATGTAAAAGAGGAGGTTTAGCTGCTATTCATGATAATGGGAAAGTTGTTGATGGCACTATAGGTGAATTTTATCCAATATCAGTTGAACAAGCGTCCCTTCCATCAGATACCCCTGATGATATTAAAACAGAATTTAGAGAGGCCGAGCTATGTTCAGGCTTTGGAGCCTTTAGGGCTTCCTCAGCTTTATTTCGTTCTGTTCTAGAAAAAACTCTAAAAGCAAATGGATACTTAAAAGGTACTTTAGCTGGGAAAATAGATAAAGCTGCAAATGATGGTGTGTTAACTGAACCCCGCAGAAAAAGAGCACACAATGAAATTCGAGTGTTAGGCAATGATGTTTTACATGATGAATGGCGTAAAATCGTTGCTGACGATGTAGAACTTGCCAAACACTATGCTCAAAGGATCTTAGAGGATTTCTATGATGATAGAGAAACTGTGATTGGTATATTAATCGAAAAGAAACGTATGAAGAATCCTGACACAGTATGAATACAAACAAATAGACAGAGCAAGCTGTTAAAATTATCGTTAGCAGACCGAGTAGACTGCAAGTAACAAAATCTTGCCCTATGTTAAAAACACATAACAATCATTGTAATGGATAAATTGTAAGGACTTTTCGATTCATCTTTATGTGAGCATAGTGCTTTGACATTTGAGATCTTCTGTCAGATGAAATCCAGATTTTTTAAATAATAATCAAACAGATAAACCCCTTGTTACAATAAAATGATTCAAAGTAGGCCAAGAACAACCCATCAATTTCGAGATAGAAGCACGACTGACACCTTTTTGAAGCATCCCCTGGATATCATTTTCTTTACCATCCAATTTGCTTTTACCCTTACCAGTAGGTCTTCCTATCAGCTTTCCTTCTGCTTTTGCTCGTGCTAATCCCATCTTAGTTCTTTCCGATATCAAATCTCTTTCAATCTCAGCAAAGAGTGAAAACATGGTAATCATGGTCTTTGTTTGGATATCATTTTTACCATTAATAATCATACCCTGCTTGATGATAATAACCTTAACCTTCTTTTTTATCAGTTCATCGACAATAGCTATTATTTGGGAGACTGAACGGCCAAGCCGGGATAATTCTGACACGATGAGACAGTCCCCGGTTTCAAGTTGATCTAAAAGCTGATCAACCAATCTTTCTTTGGTACTCTTCCTGCTGGATACTTTAACCTCAATCCAGTCGTTGATGGTAAAAGAATGCTTCTGAGCATAGTCCAAAATATCTAATTTTTGATTCTTCAGGTCTTGACCATCAGTTGATACTCTCAGGTATGCGATGGTTTTGTTTTCGGTCATAATGGCGCCTCCTTATTCTCAATGTTCAAATAAACCCTTATTCTGAGTTTATTTTCATGTATTTGAATAAGAAGGTCACGGAGTTTCTTCTATAATAATTCAAGATAAAAACGTTCGTTTTGTTGTCTATATATCGCTTGAATACTGGATATTCCTAAACAATCTGAAAATGAATGTGTATCACAAGATTTCCAATCTGATCAGTTTTTTGGTATACCACTTTTTATTAGTGCTTGCATTTAAATACTGTTGTGTTTTAATTGATGATTTAGAGTTGCTTTTAGTTGTACTATTGGATGATAATCTGGAAAGAAGGAGAACGGTTTGATAGTTACGTGACTTACTTTTCAATATTCTCGGCAAATTGACCTTTTAAAAAGTTGATATGAAAGAAAAAAATAAAATAAAAAGAGAACATTTCTATACATATTTAAAAAACTGGCTTGGACAGTCGGTATCTTGTGGTGAAAATTCAATCACGATTCATAACAAATCGATTAGTTTGAAGACCACGATTGGAAATAATCGTCCGAAGAATCAAGATCGAGCAGCTTTTGTCATCATCACCAACCATTTTACTAATAAAAAAAATTTAGCAATTAGCATATTGGCAGATGGTATGGGAGGAATGGTATCTGGTGAAGAAGCCGCTTCTAGTGCCATCGCTTCATTTATTGCTTATCTATCTTTGAATGTGCATAATTCAGGGCTGAAAGATATATGTAGGCGTGCCATTGAACATGCAAACGTTACAGTAAATAAATTGTTGAATGATAAAGGAGGTTCTACACTTTCTGCAATCGTTTATAGTGAAAATGGTTGTGTCGGTGTAAATGTTGGTGATAGCAGAATCTATTATTTTGATCAGAATAATGGATTAACCCAAGTAAGCAAAGATGACACTATATTGGGCCAGCTAGATAATAACTCTTCTGAGAATTGGGAAGATCCCACTAAAGGTGACAACAGGTTAGCTCAATTTATAGGTACTTCTGACGAACTTATACCACATATCATTGATTTAACGGAATATTCCAAAAAGATTACCGATAGTTTCTTCATCTTAACTACCGATGGAACTCACTATATTGGGAATAATATGATGGAACGCATTATTAAAGTGTCTGATAAATACAACACTGTAGCTAATAAAATAATTAATATTGCAGAATGGTTAAGTGGTCATGATAATTCGACTTTAGTAATTTGTCCTAATAAAATTACAGTTAATAGGCTTAAAACTGATCAAAATTCTGAAGAACTAGAACAAATCACTATTTATGATTTCGACAGAGAAACAAACTACTTGGTTCCCATCGAATTTGAAAATTTTTACAAAGAAAATGCTATAATTCGCTCAGACGATGAGAAGAAGATGCAATACAAATCGGAAGCATTGTTTTTAAATCATCAGAGCAAAATCGAAAAAGAAAAATTCTCGAAGACTCAAAAGAAAGTTAAAAAAAAACCGAAGAAAGATGATAAGAATGATTTGATAGTTGACTTGCTACCTCCGGAGAAAAAAGGATGAGTTCATTAATTGACTCAAGATTCCAGAAAGTTAATACAGAAGGACAGGGTGGTTTTAGTATTGCTGATTTATATTTTGATACTAATCTTGAACGGCATGTAATAATAAAAAAACTTCAAGAGTTCAGTGAAGTTGATAGATTATTAGATGAAATTGAAGCACTTCAAAAAGGAAAATCGAAGCATCTTGTTCAAATTTATGATATCATTTTTGATGAAGATAGGCCCGTTGCTATCGTCGAAGAATATCTACCTGGTAATGATTTATTAAATTTCAATCATACACCATCTGATACCCAAATATATTTAAAAGTATTATATCAACTTGCTAAAGGCCTATCTGACATTCATGAATGCGAAATAGTTCATCGGGATTTTAAACCTAATAACGTCAAATTTGATTCAGAAAAGATATTGAAAATTTTCGATTTCGGGCTAGCTAAGAACGAAATCCCAGCTTCAACGGTTGGACAAATTGGAACTCCTGGTTTTATGGCACCTGAACTTTTTTGGAGCCCACCAGTCATTGACAGACCTGTAGACTGCTATTCCTTTGGTTGTACGGCGTATTATTTAGTTTCAAAAAAACCTCCTCAATGTTCATTATCGATGCCTCCAGTTGCCAAACAAAGCTCAGAATCGATTAACAATTACATTAACATTGATAATAATGAGTTACTATCCCTAATTGACCAATGTTTAGAAATTGACCCAAGTAATAGACCAACAATGAAAGAGATTTATGAATCATTAAAAAAAGAACTTTTATATGGCAAATATAAAGCGACTCTAACTTTTGATGGAAAGACTCTTGAGCTTAATGAAATTGACAGTGGTGTAAAAGTCTCTGGAGGGAACAATGATTCAGCCGTTATTCGGTATGACGGATACAATTTTATTGCGACTGAAGTAAATGGAAATGTCTATGTGAATAACACAAAAATAGATACAAATTTTTATTTTTGTGGATCTGCTGTCATCACTCTAGGACATCCAGATTTGAAAGCTTTCAGAAGATACATTACTTTTGACATTAGCAATCCTGAGGTTGTCCTATGAGTTTGATTTTCTCTGAAAACGAAGTGGTGAATTCTCGCTATATCATTGAGGAATACATAGCTGCAGGGGGTATGCAAGAAGTCTATTGTGCGTTTGATAAAACCCTAAGAAAAAGAATCGCATTAAAAAGCCCTAAAAATAAACACGCAGAAAAAAGATTTAAAAGAAGTGCGACTTTGAGTGCAAAAGTGAATCACCCTAATGTTGCTAAAACGCTAGATTATCTTGAAATTGGTGATAGAGCATTTTTAATCGAAGAATTAATATCGGGGCAAAGCTTAGATAAAGTCCTTAAGAATACGATGTGGTATTTCGACCATTATTTATTAGCGCAATTTGGTCATCATGTTGCCAAAGGTGTTGCCGCAGCTCATCATGCTAAGGTCATACATAGAGATTTAAAACCAGGTAACATAATGATGGGGTTAAATGATGACAAATCCTATTTTTTTAAAATAACTGACTTTGGGATTGCAAAACTTGCTGAAGATGAGTTTGAGGAGGCATATAAGGACGAGGAATCTATCACTGGCTCTCAAACCATGCTCGGTGCTATACCTTACATGGCTCCTGAAATGTTGAACGGTCCCACAAATGCAACCAGTTCATCGGATATATGGGCTGTGGGTGCAATGCTTTATAAATTGATGACAGGAGAATATCCATTTGGAAGTGGTCTTTCTGCTGTACCTAAAATCTATAAGGCACAGCTTCCAACTACTCCTATCACCTCATTCCGGAATAATGCTCAGTTTAAAAGCTTAACTTCAAAAATCTGGGATATCATTAAAAAATGTATGCAAAAAGACCAAGCCCTCAGACCAACAGCGGACGAACTATCATCTGAATTTAGTGAACTTTGTTATGGTGTATTCCCACGATATGAAGGATATATCAAAAATTATGGTCAGTTCACAGGAGACTGGGGTTTCATAACAGAAATGGATTCTTTTACAGACACATTCTTTCATAAGGAAAGCTGTTATGGTGAGTTAGATCCTATGTTGGAAAATGGTAAAGTACAATTTTCAAAACATCAAGGAGGAGGCAGTGACAGAGCCTTTCCTGTTTTGCCTATTAAAGAAACTGATTAGTTTATTGTCTGGGTTTTAGGATTCGTTATAATACCTATAATTCTTGATAAGAAGTCTGTAAAAATTTTTTAGTTTTTGTGAAAGATGCTATTTTCAGTTGGTCAATATTCAATTTTAATTTTTTCAACTCATCTGTGTGGAACTTGTCACTGTTGAGTGTCAACACATACTGTTTTTTATTCAAAGCATCTGATTTCTCAGCAAGATAGTTAAGGCTTTTAATTAAAGTGTCCTGATCAACATCAAATATATTGTCATGAATCAGCAAACCCGGGTGGAAGAGGTTTATTTTAGGTGTTAAAAGCAAAGCCATGTCATAGATAAAAACCTTTTCTCTTTCATTGCTATGACTACCATCATGATGGATACGTAATTCATATTCGACAACCTGTTTATTCTCTTTTATTTTTATCTTAAAAGAGCATCTTTTATTTCCCATTACATAATGGTGAATATCAAGAATTGTTTTCTCAAAGGCATCGGTGGTTGTCTCGGCTTCTGTTACCTTTGTATCCAAAACAATAATCTTGCCACTACGATTTTGTTTTAATACTTTGATGCTCTGATCATAATCGTCATGTTTTTTTATAAATGATGATAGCCTGGATTGCTCTTCCAACTTGACTTCATATGCAGAGACAGTTGTTTTTAAACTCTTTAATACTCCTTCTTTATCAAGAATCTGTAGCTTTTCTTTATATCGAGTATCAATGTTTTTAATTTCTTTATTAATGATATTTAATTCATCAAGCAGGGTAGTTTTTCGTGAATCTATCAAAGTCTTCTGAAACGTATCAATCTTCTTTTTGAATTCAGTGACTTCTTTTATTTCTCGTTTGATCATATCACCAAGACCCTGCTTGAAACGATCATATAATGCAGACACTTCTGACTCATCAATATAGTTATCTCCCTTGAAAAGTCGAATTTTAGATAACTCTGATTTGATTGCTCCTGCTTGTGTTTTTAAACCATCCAGTTTCGTTTCTAACTCGATAACTTCCTCTTTTATTATTTTAAAACTTTCTGCATTTTCAAGTGCTTCCAGTTCATCTTTAATCTGTTCTACTTGGCTTGTTAACTCATTGAGGTCCTGGTTTGCTTCACTAAAGGTTTTTCCAGTAAGCTGCTCAACATCTCTTTTTAATTTTCTACGAGCCTTTGTTGTATTGTCTATATCCTTTTGAAGTTCTTTTGCTTCATTATAGGAAATGGGATTGATACCTAATAAATACAGATGAGGAGAGTAATCTGGTGGTATGTTTTTAACAGTATCATAACACTTTACTATCGATTTGAATTCGGATCGTTCATCTCGAATAAGAGGTCCGAGCATAGTTCTAAAAGAAGGATGATCTTTGTTTATAGCAGAACCGAACAGCAGGTGAGTAAGTTGGTCTTTTGCATCATTAATATCGAAATATTCAGTTTCTTTTCCATTAAATAATAGAATAGGGGTGTTCTGATTTTTAATACTTCTTTTCGAAGTTATTTGGTTATCAAATATACTAAAGTCCAAGCAAATAAAGGCTTCATGGTCGAAGGCGTTTTCAGGTATCTTTGAGACTCTGCTATCATTGAAACGTTTTAGTAAGCAAAAATCGATGAATTCAATCGTCAGTGATTTACCAACTCCATTTGTCTTGTCTGAAGATTCGTTAGTCTCTCCAAGGATGAGGTTAATTCCATTATGGAAAGGAATGGGATCAAACAGTTCTGGTTCACTATATAATTTGTGGAGTTTCAGCATTTTGATATCAAGTAAGGTTCTTCAAAATCAATAATATCTATTGAGTACAGAAAAAGCATTCCATAATAGACTGATCGAATATTTGATTTGTTGGTCTTTTTAATTTCTCTTACAACGTCAAAAATACTTATGTGTGATTCTCCAGTTTTTTCAAATAATTTTAAAATCATTGCTCCTATGTATGGTGCTGATTTAAAAAGATCTTCATCTTTTGAGAATAAATTAGGCATTTGTAACCTCTGAATTTGGGAAAACATTACATCTTGTTAATTCATCAATAAGAAAGAATCTGATAGCGGTCTCATCATATTCAATTCCTTTTTGTCCCACTGCATTAGAAAGCTCTTGAATTAATTTATCTATTGCCATCTTTGGATTGTTATTACACTTGGTGAGAATATTATCGCTATATGTTTTAAGGTAAAGTGATTTTTTTGCTATTTGAACAGTTCCAATATCTGTTTGATCTTTTATTGTTTCAATATTCGGTCCATAAACTGCATATAACTCAGTATAAGATTGTGTAAGAAATTCTGCATGATCAGCAAATCTGTTATTTATTTTCCCTTCTGGATCAGGGTCTTCTATGAAACAGTTTCCAGCATCGGGATTTTCACCGTTACTTAAATGGTCAATCAGCGCGATTATCGTTTGAACTTCCTTCGGTAATTTTGTTTCTTCAACAAGTTTAAGTTCTCTATGTAAAAAATCATATATATCTTTTAACAGGAGTGTTTCTTTTCCCGCTATTATTCTAGCAAGTTTTTTATAATCCCACATATCCTTTTTGGTATCAATTTGGAATATATCTGCATCACCTATGAATGGGTCCTTGTGACGAGTAGTTTTAACTAAATTCAAAATAATAAGTCGGTCATACTCTCTATAGAGCCTATTTTCAATGAACTTTTTCACAGTTCGACGAGTTTTTGCCAGTGCTGAAGTTGATGTGACTTGAATTGCAATACGTGTTGTTGAATCTCCCAAATCGATTGAAACTGCATTTTGATTTATGGTGTTGATATTTATCAAGTTATAACCAAGGGCTTTATTCAAAAAATCTTTATAAAAATCCTCAGCGTGCACATTGAGATCTGTAAGATTTAGGGATGATTTTATATCAACTTTGCGGGAAAGGAATGCTAACGCATGTATGATACCATTTATGTAATCTTCTCTGTACATTGAAACCTCAAAAAATAGAATAGATTATATTGTCAGATGAGTACCAAACCTTCTCTTAAAAAGTAAAGAGAATAATAGCTTTTCCTGCATGATTATGAATTGGTTAATATAATGTATACAAAAGACACTAACAGAATGCCGCACAATAGAGTCACTCAAATCCCAACCAACAATACTTCGGGAAAACAAATTTAATAAAAGAGAAATCAACCTTATTTGCAATTTCAGCAGCATAGAGAAGTAGCAACCCCTTCAACCATATATTGAAGAAGGGGTTGTCACTACAGTAAACTTACATCCACATCACAGATACTGAAGTATCAGCCTGTCAATTCCGGTAATGGAGAATCCAGACTGTAAAATATAGAGTAGAAAGATACAGTCACCTGATCAAACCCTCCGTTACCACTGGACAAGCGGTTTTCCCGCATCCAGCGATGCCAGTGAGATCATGCTAATTAATCTTAATTGTTCGAGAGAGACTAATATTAAGACTCAGAAATGGAACGATATAGCACAACATCACCGGTGAATCCTTACGATTCGCAGTCACCTGAATAATTCTTAAAACTTCCTATGGTTCTTACGTTTTAACACGAAACTATCCAGGCTTCCCTTGGTCCTTAGCAACAACTATTTTGAAAGGTCACCATACGTCAACGAAAAATGATTACCATAAAACTGATTAATCTTATTATTCAGTTATATAACACAGCTTCACCGTGATAGAGTACGTCTGGCCGTTCAGAATCCTCCGATAATCATTTTTCTCAGTCTAACCGCCAATAACGGCAGAAACGGTTCCATTTCTTAAGTCTCAGCCCCTCCCCTCGCTGTCTCACGACATACAAGGTTGGCTATCCTCTGGTAATTTAACTCGACAGGATCGGGTAAACCGTTGATCCAGAGTGATCATGATTTTTCGACTTCAAGATTTATTTTGACACAAATCTTGTCTGTAAAACAACAGCATTAAGTCGTTGTAGAGTGCAAGGCGCACGCGACATAACTTAATATCTATATGAAAAATACAAAACGAATAAACCTATTCAAGTTACTGATATAATAAATGAAAACAAGCTTTAAGGCGTGCTATAAGTTCTAAAAGAGGTTATTAATAATATAACAGAGTTTGAAATAGAATGATTTATTAATAATAACAAAGGAGAAGATGATGGCCGTTGAAAAGAAAAACGAAAGAGCAACAATTGACAAAACTGAAGAAGAAGCTAAAAAAACCGAGGTCAAGCTGAAACACCTGACCATTAAAATTGAAGAAAGCCTTCACAGAAAGGTAAAAGCGAGAGCTGCATTAGATGGAGTTAATATTAAAAGTTTAATGCAGAAGCTGGTTCTTGATTATGTTAATGAACAGTAATTATTGAACTATTTTAATGATTAATCAATTTAATAGTCAGTTGCAGGTGTCATACGAGGTGTCCAACTTTGGTGAGCAACAATGGCAATTTAATCGAACTGGATTATCCAGTATTGATATAAATTACAATAAGTTATATGATACAGGGAGGATATTCTCTGCGTCGCTACCAGATATTACAATGCCCCTCTAATTTAGAGGGGTTTTGTGTTTTTTGAGCCTGCAAACGCAATTCCCGACACAAAGAACCCCAGTGTATCATTTGCTTCAAAGCCCTCAGGGTATTATTTCAGATTCATAATTATTCAGGCTTTAAATCAATCATTGAACCTGATCATTAAACCTGATGAATCAAAAAAAAACTTTCAAACGCTAATCGTTCCATTTCAGTTTTTACTATATAGTTTTTCACATAGACAATTCATTTTGGAATTTCAGACAAAATTTCTGTGATACCCACATGCTTCGTTATATCCATAGATATTTTTCTCTTGCATTTTACCTGTTTTTAATTAATATTCCTAATTTATATTCATCAATTTAGGATTTTCAAAAACTCATAAGGAAGCAAGGAGAAATTATCAATGCTAAAAAAAATATTTATTTATATACTCCTCAGCATGTTTTTTTGGGGGTGCAGTCAAGTCCCAAAGCCGACATCACACTCATTTTCAACTCAAAAGAAAATGCAGGCAGGTGATCATTGGAATATATTTGCTAAAGATATAGGACACACTGTTGTTAAAGAGATAAAAAAAGAAGGCTATGGCAATTCAATTTCCCTGGCACCGAACAATAATTCTTCTTTTTGCCGTGCATTCAGATCTTTTTTATCCACTTGTTTTATAAAATCGGGAATTGATATAAAACAAGATGATGCGTCTGACTATCAATTGGATTGGTCTGTTCAAGGAATAACCCATAAAGGCTCCAGGAATTCTCGTATATTGCCACCAGGGCACAACACCTTTATTGCATCACTTGGATACGGTGTCTACAAATTGTTGGACAATAGCTCAAGCGGTGCAGGCTATATTGCAGCGGCAGCAGCAGCAGATATCATCTATGAACTTCATAAAGCCGGTTCAATCAAGTTACCTAAAAACGAAATCATCATCAATGTATCATTGAAGAAACAAGGCAAAATTAAATACCGTTCAAGTAATATATATTATGTAAATGATTTAGACACGGATCATTATTATTTCACAAAAGACTCAATCGGCGACGACAATCAGTTTAATCATAAAACATTTTATACAACCGATTAAATAGAATAAATGGAGAAGAACAAATGAAATCATTGTCCATATTCATAATAAGCCTGTTTTTTTTAATCTCTTTTTTTTCATGCCGGCATATTGAACCCTCCCCTGAAAGCCTGGCAACAGAAAAAAACAGCGATATTAGAACACAAAACATTGAAGCAGTTGATGAATTATTGAATAATTGTAACAATCAATTGAGCCTCAAAAGGCCTATTATTGTCGCCAGCCTGGTATCAGTAGACGACATTTACAAATCATCCACCTATGGCAGAATGTCTGCTGAAATAATAGCCAACAGGCTCGCCCAACATGGGTATAGCGTCAAAGAATTAAAAATGAATCAAAACCGGATATATATAAAAAAGGGCGAGGGCGAGTTTGTTCTTTCCCGAGATCTGCAAAACGTGGCAAGCAAACACGATGTGCAGGCAGTTGTTGTTGGAACTTATGCATTACTCAATGAAGGCTACAAAGACAGCGTATGCGTATGCTTAAAAATTGTTGATCCAATATCAAACATCATTGGCTGTTCCAAATGTTATATCTTTGAAACACGACATGAAAATTGGGAATAAAAACAAAACCCAGGGTCGCTACCAGAGATTACAATGCCCCTCTAATTTAGAGGGGCATTGTGTTTTTTGAGCCTGCAAAACGATTTCCAGCTTAATATCCCATAGTGTACAATCTGCTTCAAAGTTTCCCGGAATATTCTTTTCAGATTCATACCCCCCTCAGGCTTTAAATCAATCATTTGCCGTTTGAGAAAAAGCCCGAACGATTTCTCCATAAAAAAAAGGCAGGGTCATCTATTCAATCACGACCCTGCCTTTTTAAAACAATAAAAGTGGTGTTTGCTGATAAGAATGAATTCTATAGGTTCATTATTTAACTTTATTGTTCATCTGTGTCATCAAAAGTAATCAGGGCTCCTTCATAAAGGTTGGCATCCTCGGTCCAGCCAATCATCTTATTTTCTTCACAGCTTACATCACTTGATGGAACAAGAAAAATCTTGGCCCCGTTTTCAAAATTTTCATCTGCTTCAATCGGCAAAGTACCTGTTTCGACAGACCCTTTGATATGGATATTACCACTGCTGTCATATTCAATACAGTCCTCTTCACATTCAGTTACAATCCCGGATCCCAGACAGATAAGACCCGTTCCCGGCCATGGATCAGGATAATAAATCAAAGTGTATTCCTGTCCGATTGGGAGGCCATGACCATTAAAGACAAAGTCAAAGGTCGAACCTGACAGGTTGTATTTCATTTTTCCCCACATACCGCCTTCAACAATCAGCCAGGGGTCTTCACGAGTAAGATCAGGATCAGGAGCCTTCTCATAAAGATACAAATGTCCAATATTGGACTTGCCAGCCTGTTTGCTTGGACCATTTTCCCATTTTAACCCCTTAGACATGGCAGGGAGAACCAAAAAACCTGTTATCAGAATTGCAACAATACCCATAATAATCTTTTTGTTCATAATTTCCTCCATTTTAAACAATTTATTTTATGACTGCTAAAGATGACTTCTTGAATTTTATTAGCATATGCCGTGCCATGAGTTATAAATAAGCATAACCGTTTTAATTTTCAGGCTAATCCACACTATTCAAACCGTTCACCGATTATCATAATTTTATTTTATTTAAATATCACCACTTATAATTGAATATCAGCACTTGTATGTATGGAAATTATAAAAAAAGTATTACATAAAACAGGAAAAAAAATTCATAACAGTATATCTGTATGACACATAACCTGCACCACTCAATATTTCCCTACCAAAATCTATCCTGCCGGATTCTTTGAGGACAAATGCCTTTCCTGCCCCTTGACAATTTTGATTCAGAACCAAGTTTATTGGGATATGAATAGCAATAACCGGACGGTTTATTTTAAGGAGACATTATGCCGGGAGTATATGAAATTTATGTAAAAGATCATTTTGCCGCAGCCCATGTTTTGAAAGGATATGATGGTAACTGCTCTAATATGCATGGCCACAACTGGATAGTTGAGGCGTATATTCAGTGTACAAAGCTTGACCATCTGGGCATGGGAATTGATTTCATGGATGTCAAAAGCGCTGTTACGGATGTGCTGAGCAAACTTGATCATACCACTCTCAATGATCTGCCTGAATTTTGCAACATGAATCCGACATCTGAAAACGTTGCAAAAATTTTGTATACGCAGTTGTCCCGGCGCCTGAACACCGAACATATAACCGTCACCAAAGTAATGGTATTTGAAAGTCCCGGATGCGGGTCTTCCTACCGGGAGGTTTAATTGCAGCTCAATATCTGCGAAATTTTTTACAGTCTCCAGGGAGAATCTTCCTTTACCGGACTGCCCTGCATTTTCATCAGGCTGTCAGGATGCAATCTTGCCTGTTCCTGGTGTGACACGGAATATGCAAACACGGAATCTCACCCCATGACCATTGACCAGATTCTGAAAAAAACACTGTCCTATAATTGCAACCTGGTTGAAATCACAGGAGGCGAACCATTGTTGCAGGACGGTACGCCCTTCCTGATATCAGCACTTTTAGACAAAAACTATCAGGTTCTTCTGGAGACCAACGGCAGCAAAACCATTAAAAACATCTCTTTGGACTGCATAAAGATCATGGATATAAAATGCCCTTCCAGTAATGAATCAGATAGTTTTTTACCTGAAAATATCAATTTTTTGACCAAACAAGATGAAATCAAATTTGTCATCAGCTCCCGAAAAGACTATGAATTTGCCAAAGCCATTATCGACACCAAATTAAGAAAGATTTCACCAAAAAAAATTCACCTTTCACCTGTTTTCGGACAGATCTCACCTGATGCCATTGCAGGCTGGATGATAGATGACAATCTTCATGCACGGCTTTCGCTGCAGCAGCACAAAATCATTTGGGACCCTGATAAACGAGGAGTTTAAAAACAAAGTTATGCCAGATAAAGCCATCGTACTTTCCAGCGGAGGAATTGATTCCAGCACAGCCATGGCCATTGCAAAATCAAAAGGAAAAGAAATTTACAGCCTGAGCTTCAGATATGGGCAACGGCATTCCATTGAAATTGAAGCCTCAAAAAAAATTGCCCAATCGCTTGGGGCAAAGGCCCATAAAATCATTGATATTGACTTAAGACAATTTGGCGGGTCAGCCCTGACCGATGATATTACTGTTCCCAAACACGACACCGTAGATGACATCAACGCAAACCAGATCCCCATCACCTATGTTCCGGCCCGAAACACCATTTTCCTGTCTTATGCCATGGCCTGGGCAGAAGTTTTGAAGGCCACATCCATCTATATCGGGGTTACGGCCGTGGATTACTCAGGATATCCAGACTGCAGGCCGCAATTTATTGAGGCTTTTGAAAAAATGGCCAACCTGGCCACCAGAACAGGCATCACAAAAGAGGCGGTGCTAAAAATCGAAACTCCCTTAATTCATCTTTCAAAAGCCGACATCATAAGAACCGGTGTTGACTTAGGGGTTGACTACGGGTTGACCACTTCCTGCTATGATCCCGATGCCCTTGGCAGTTCCTGCGGCAGCTGCGAATCTTGCCTTCACAGGATCAAAGGATTTAAAGAGGCAGGCATCAAAGACCCGACACTTTACTATTAACAGCAAGGGCTATGGTATTTTTGGAAAAAAGCTTGACTTGCTTACAAGAGGGTATTAAGTAAAATTCATTATTTTTAAAACCTTCGGCAGAAGCCGTTTATGGATAAATCTCAAAATTTTTTATTTGGATTTACTCGTTATTTTTTGTTAAAAAAACAGGCTGTAACAGTTTAATATTAAAGGCCTGATGACTTTTTAGATGCCGGTTGGCTCAACTTCCGGCGGATAACACATTATTGCACCAATCAACGAAGCCAGGAAGACTTCATTTGAATACAAAATGTATTCAAAGAAGTCTTTTTGGCTTTTGTTGTTTTGAGAACAATGGATTTTCATGCTGAAGGCCGGACTTCAGGTGTATGTATGGATATCAAAATGATTAAAAATCAATTAAAGGAGACTCGTACAGATGAAAAAATTGTTTGTCGTTACAGCACTGTTTGTGCTGCTGACGGCCCGCCCCGGCCTGGCCGATGAAAACAGCGTTTCAGACAGATCCGACAAGACGTTTGTAATGGATGAAATAAAGGTTACTGCTCAAAATATCGAAGTTCGTCCCAACATGACAGAGGTTTTTATAGAAGATTACAATATTGCAGGGCAACCTGCCAATGTGCTGGATATTCTTAAAGATCGTGCAACCATCGACTTCAGGGGAGAAAGCGACCTGGTGCCGGAATCCGACAGCATTCAAATGCGGGGATTTGACTCCCGCCAGTTTCTGATATCTGTTGACGGACTGGTCATCCAGAAAACCGGTGGCTGGTGGGGAGATCATTATGTGGACTTCGGCACTATACCCCTTTCCATCATTGAAAGCATTGAAATTCTTTCTGGCCCACATTCCGCATTATATGACGGTAAAAGTTTCGGCGGTATCATTAATTTTAAAACCACGGAACCAAAATTTTATGAAACAGCCGATATTGAAGGCGACATATCAACAAGCATTAGAAGTTATAATACCCAAAGCCACAAAATAAATCTTCAGGGCGGAAAAGGGGGGTTGAATTTAGGATTCAGTTATGAAAATTATCATACAGACGGGTATTTGAGAAACAATGAGGCTGATCTTGACACCATAACGGGACGATTGGGATACAAACTTCCATCAGGTGGATATATCCGTCTTACAGGCAGCTACAGCGATCTTGAACGTGAAATCCCCTCGGCAAATGATCCTGCACAAGATAACTATGACAGCGGCTATCCTGTGGTCAAGACAGCAGACGTATCTGACCGCTGGCTGAACCCGGACGACAACAGCGTACGAAATTATGACGGGCATTCCCTCCGCTTTGATTTCAAACAGCCGTCTTCCATGGGGACATGGATTACAGGAGCATATTATACGGATGAAGGACAGTCCTATCACCGCGACGGATATGATTACAGCAGATACACCACCAACTATGTCTCTTACGGTGCTTTGGCAAAAAATGAATTTAAAATATCTGATAATCATCAGATCACACTGGGTATGGACACCGCCCACCTGTATCAGAAATACACGGAACAGATTGTTGAGACATGGGCCGGATATCTTCAGGATAAATGGCGGATTATTCCCAGTCTGTCTTTAACTGCCGGGCTTAGGTACGAAAACATTGATATATGGTGGAACAACTGGTGGGATCCTTCTACAACATATCCAGACGGTGCGTTCAAAGACCCTTCCCATACTTCCAAAAATGTTAAACGAAATTATGACCAATTGTCTCCCAAATCCTTCCTGACCTATGAGATGGATGATCTTGCCTCATGGCTGAAAGACACGTCCGTATCGCTGGGTGTCAGCAAGATATGGACTCCCAGGGATTATTGCGAAGTTTGCAGTTGGGGATCAGGCGTTGAAATCAATCCCACCCACGGAATTGGGTATGATATTGTTTTTACCAGAAGATTGTGGAAAAATATTTCCATAAACGTGGATGTTTCCCATTATGAGTTTGAAGACTACGGCATCTGGGCCAATGCATCTACGGATTATTTTAAGGAGGCTCTCTGGGGACGGCGAATGGTGGAGCTTGAAGAGGTACACAAAGACGGTGTGGATGTGGAGCTGAATGGAAACATATTGGATGATCTGTATTTTTATCTGAGCTATTCCTTTAATGAATGGAAATACGAAGGACCTCATAATGGAGGCCCGGAAGAGTGGGCGGATCAAGACCTGAGCGACCGGGCCAAGCACCGGTTTAATGCCGGGGTACGGTATGACCTGTTTGAAAAGACATTACTGCTTCTGGATTACAAATTTCAGGACAAACAGGTTCAACAGGTTATCGGCATTGTGGATGATGATCCCAGCAATCTGTATGTGAATGAGGTTGCGCTGGACAGCTATCATGTGATTGATTTTGCCGTGGAGCAATTGTTGTTTGAAAACCGGTATAATATCAAAAAAGGTACATTGAAACTGTATGTCAACAACCTGTTTGATGAAGAGTATTCCAACAGCAAGGGCTTTCCCATGACAGACAGAACATTTGGTGCAGCACTGAATTTTAAATTTTAACAAATTTTCTGCCTGGTTTTTCAAACTATAGGGTTTGAAACAAATGAAGGGAGGCTTTACGATAAGCCTCCCTTCAGAATTTATGCGGTCTCTTCAAAATTTATAGCGGAGGAAATTTCTATCTTCCTATCTGCTCAAACCTGCCAGTTCATAAGGATTGGAACCTGCAGTCACCATTTTCTCATACATGCCTTTTTTCAAAAGAAACTCACTTGAAACCGTCACAAATTTTTCCGGCTGATCCAGATACTGCAACATTGCAAATGTCATGGCAGGTTTGGCACTATCCTTGGAGACAAGGGCCTTGACCTTGTCAAAATCAAAAGAAAAAACAATGCCCCTGCCAATTCCGGTTTTTTTATCCGTAATCAGCAGCATTGCGGCGGGATTATCAATTGAAATTTTTTGCTTTTGTTCGTCGGTAAGTTTTTTCACGATCATCCCCCCTTTTCCGGGAGTTGTATCCAGCATTGCCATAAATGCATCTTCCTTACACCATACAGGGCAGGAAATAACTGTGTACTTTTCTTCTTTTTTCAAAGGATAATTATCTTGAATCATCCGTGCGATAAGATATCCCGAGGTCACACCCGGACAGATATGGTTGTGAATTTCAGCACATTTAAAATAGTCATAAGGTGCCCCGACAGTCCATGAACCTGCAATGGTAGCTATGGTAAAAAGATCAGGCCCGCATACAAAGTTTTTTGTATCTTTCCAGAATTTTTTCTCGGAAACCTCTGAAACCGCTAAATTTATATTTTCTTCCACTATTTTTTTCCCATGGCTCCATGTCATAACCACAGCGTCTCCAGTGGTTTTTCTGAACAGGGTAATACTTATGGGGCTGGCCGGATGCCGCTGAAAAAACATCATATTCTGCCCGCCTGTTGTGCAGCCCGTCACCTGTTCCAGCACCAGGACATATTCAATGCCAAAATGATTTTCCATACTGATGTAGGGAGCGTTGGTAATCACCAGCAGGTCAGACGCCCCTTTTTTAACACCGATTTTTTGCATTCCTTTTTCTATTATCTGTTTTAAATCTGGTTCTGCAGCAGTGACCTGCATAATGGTAAGTGTAAAAACAAAAACAACCAACATAAAACTCTTAACATATTTGTGCATTTTTAAACTCCTCCTAAGATTTTTTCCAAAAAAAAAGCCACAAAGACATGACAGATTTTTTATCTGTATCTTGCCTTCGTGGCTTTTATATATACACTGTGGAGCAAATTAAATTATCACACCATAAACCGTGTGATAAAAACCGCAAATATCATTGTGGGATTCAAAACAGCATCATCTTCCTGATGAGCGATTGTTCATTTCTTAATCAATAAAAATTTAATTGTCAACGTTTTTTGTGACACTGAATTTCAAACTGCCCCGCATTTTTTTGCCCACCCATAATAAAGGATAAACAAAGGATAATTAAGGGATAAGGGCCTGAGTCATGACTCCGAGATTTTCCCTTCAGCAGCAAGGGCACGGGCATAGATCTCCACCGGATGTTTGACCGAAGCCGGATGTTTTAACTTGGCAAGCATGTCACAAATCTGCAGCATACAGGCAGGACAGGAGGTCGCTACAGTAGAACACCCGGTATCCGCAATATTACGGGCTTTTTCCAGGCCGATCTGGGTTGACATGTCATAATGGGCAAAATTAAAGCTTCCCCCCATGCCGCAGCAGGTGTCGCAAGCCTTCATCTCTTTTATTTGATTGCCGGAAGCAAGGATAACCTGCCGGGGCTCATTAAATACACCAAGGGATTTTTTAAGGTGGCAGGGATCATGATAGGTTACACATTTTTGTTCTTTTTCACTGCTTGAAATTTCAGAAAACAGATCAAACCGTTTTTCCATAAGCCAGCTTATATCCACAGTCCTTTCAACCAAAGCCTCAACCCGCCTTAGCAACTGTTTATCCCCATTTTTGAGCAGAGAGGGCCACAGCTTTATAATGGTCGAAGAACAAGTGGCACAGGCTGTCACAAGGTAATCAAATCTTTGTTTTGAAAAAAGATCTACATTGATTTTCACAAGAGTCTCAAAGGTTTTAAAATCCCCGGATGAGATGGCCGGGATACCGCAACACCCCTGGCTGGAAGGAATAAACACCTGGGCATTAAAATGCGTTAACACGTCAACCACGCTATGGGCGATATTGGGAAAAACCTTGTCAATCAAACACCCGACAAAAAAAGCCACTTTTACCCCTTTTCCGCCAACCCGGCTGTCAAGACTGCCAAGGGTTCGGTTAAACGAGGTTTGTTTTAAGGGAACCATATGCCGATGCCGCAACAGGTGCGAACCAATCCTGGCACAGGAAGTGCCTTGAAAATTTTGTTCTTTTTTTAAAAAAAACTTTTGAAATGAAGCCACCATCCCCATTAGCCCATTGAATGTTTCAGGGCGGGAAAGCAGTCTTTTAAACAATATTTTTTTTAAAATAGGCAACCCGAGATATTGAGCAATAATGGCCCTGGCCTTTAAAAATATTTCAAGGGTGTTCACGCCGCTGGGGCATCCATGGGCGCAGGACCCGCAAAGAAGACATCTTTGGAGACGCTCATTTACTCCCACAGCATCATCAAACATCTGATCAATCAATCCCGTGATCAAAACCAGCTTGCCCCTTGACACATCAGCTTCGTTCCGGGTCAGGGCAAACAACGGACAATTTGCCTGGCACATACCGCAACGGGTACACACGGCAAGCTGGTCTTCAAGCTGCCGGACATCACGGGCAAGCTCCTGCATTTTGCTTGTGACCTTCAGGTTACTTGTGACCTTCAGGTTACTTGTGACCTTCAGGTTACTTGTGGTCTTCAGATTAGCCATAGGAATACTCTGCAGGCTGTTTGACTTCCTGTTTAATCTCTCTATCATGAATACCCAGCAGGTACAAAAGGCCGTCCAGACCAACACTTGAAATGGCATTGGATGCTTCCTTCCGAACAACCGGCTTGGCATTAAAAGCAACTCCCAGGCCGGCAATACTGATCATAGGAAGATCATTGGCCCCGTCTCCGACAGCAATGGTCTGTTCCAGGACAATCCCCTCTTTTTGGGCAAGCTGTCGTAACAAAACGGCTTTTTTCTCGCCATCCACAATATCGCCCTTTACTTTGCCTGTTACAACACCATTTTTTATGTCCAGATCATTGGCATACATATAATCAAACCCGAGCAGGTCCTTTAAATATTCACCAACAAAGGTGAAGCCTCCGGACAAAATACCCAGTTTATAGCCCAGAGCTTTGAGAGTTTTGGCCACAAGGTCCGCACCATCTGTCAGTGGCAGGTCCCTTGATAATTTTGCCAAATGCTCTTCTCTTATTCCTTTTAAAAGCGCCACCCTTTGCCTGAAACTTTCTTTAAAATCCATCTCACCTCTCATGGCAGCTTCGGTAATTTTATCCACCTGTTCACCCACACCGGCCAGCTTGGCCAGCTCAACAATCACCTCAGCCTGGATCAAGGTGGAGTCCATATCAAAAACAACCAGTTTCCTGTGTTTTCGGTAAATATTGTCTGCATGAAAAGAGATATCAATCCCGGTATTCTGGGAAATTTCCATAAATCTTTTTCTCATATCAATAAGGTTCAGGGGTTTTCCACTTACAGAAAGCTTTACACTGGCCCTTGGATTATTCTGTGATGTTTTAAGGGAAATTCTCCCGGTCAGGCGTGCAATACTGTCGATATTCAAATTATTATCCGCAATAACTGAGGCAACAGTGGAAATTTGCTGAGCTGTCAGTCTTCTGCCCAGAAGAGTAATGATACGCCTTTCTTTGCCCTGTGCATGAACCCATTCTTCATAATTTTCAGGGTCAATCGGCTTAATATCTATCCTGAGTCCCATTTTGTGGCCCTCAAACAACATATCCTTAAAAATAGAAGAAAAATCTTTTGGATTGGGAATTTCAGCCAGAATTCCAAGGGAAATATGTTCATGAATCACAGACTGACCAATATCCAGAATATTAACATCATATTCCGCCAGAATCCCTGTGAATTTTGCATCAACTCCCTTCCTGTCCCTGCCTGTAATATTTATCAGTACAACATCGCTCATTACAACTATCCTTCAATCCTTATTCAAGAATTTATATCCACATAAAATTTAAATACGCACACCATTTTCAGATAACTGCCACGGGCAGACCTGACCATTTTATACAACAATCTGATCACCTTGGTTTGCCACAACAAAAATTAAAAGTCTCTGGGTGAATTTCTCAAGACTTTCTTATAAACTCCACAACTCAATCCATCAGACAATATTTCGCTTTTAAGCTTAAATTTCAAGCATTTATACCCTTGCCCAGCAATTGTTGCAAGCAATTTAAGATGATTGTTCAAGTTTTATAAAATTTCCCTGATCATCTGACGGACAGGCAACAACCTGTTTATCATTTCCCATAATTTTCACCCTCATAATCAGAACAGATGAAATCAGATAAAATACGGCAAACAAGCTGAACACAATCTTAAAATTTGAATGGGTCATATCAAGAATTATTCCAGACAGCCAGGGCCCTAAAAATCCTGCAAAAAATCCATATGCCGTAAACACCAGACCAAACACTTTTCCAAAATTTTCAAGTCCGAAAACCTCGGTCACCAGAGGTGCTGAAACAGTAAACAATGCGCCAAAGGCAAGCCCTATAAAACAGGCTAAAAAGCTTACCAAATAAAGATGGCTGAACCACGGCATCAGACAATATGCACACGATGCCATCAGAAAAACAATCATCAAAATTTTTTGTTTGGAATATCGGTCCGACAGCCTGCCGCAAACAAGTCGGCCAATACCGTTTAATATGTTAAAACAGGTCAATATATAAACATATTGGGTGATACCATATCCCAACTGCCTGCCAAAAGAAGACGCAAGAACAATCAGGGAAACACCTGCCGCACCGGACAAGGCCCATACGCACCAGAGAAGACGAAAAGACGACAGACTCACTGTCTGTTTAAAGGACAAGGTTGATAATTGCGGTCCCCCTTTTGCTTTGTCTTTGCCCGGAGTTTTGATCAAAAAGGCAACCGATGTCCCAAAAACAATGGAGAGAAAACCTGCAAAAACAGATGTAAACTCATAGCCTTTTAAAACAAGAAGATATGTAAAGATCGGTGACATAACAGCCGAAGACCCACCAAAAGTTAAATTGAGGATACCGGTAATCAAACCTTTATTTTCAGGAAACATTTTTTGAAAAATAGTGAGGCAAGGGATATAAACAAAGGCACAAAAAAATCCTTCAAAAAACGCCCAGATATAAACATGTTCCATGCAGGTTGCCTGACCGACAAACAAAGTGGCAA
This sequence comes from Desulfobacula phenolica, assembly GCF_900105645.1. NCBI lineage: Bacteria > Pseudomonadati > Thermodesulfobacteriota > Desulfobacteria > Desulfobacterales > Desulfobacteraceae > Desulfobacula > Desulfobacula phenolica. Next base: position 135,243 of record NZ_FNLL01000008.1, read on the forward strand.
GAGAACAGGCTAAACTTCCGGTAAAAATAATAAAACGGCTGGGGATTTTTTCCTGCAGTTTACCGGCCAGATACATTGCAGATCCTGTCCCGGCAAGGACAAAAAACATAAGACGACCGATTTGAGCCTTGTTCACATGAAAAAGAGTCTGCCACTCCGATGCCATGACACCTGGAAAACCAAACACAAAAGCACCAGGAAAAAATATGGCCAGGCATCCGAAAAAAAGAATTATTTTTTTATTTTCAAGCAACGGCATATTTTTTTCAGCTCCTTATAATTATTCAGGCCTGGGTCATCCAACACCTTTTCAAACAGCAGTTGTTTTATTCTGCCTACCTGTGGTCCTGATGCAATACCCAGGATACGCATAATATCATCTCCTGTGATCTCAAGATGACTCATACGAAACCCTGATTGTTCGGCCAGTTCATCAAATATTTTTTTCAGCCTGACACGGATTTCAGACAGGGTATAGGGTCTTTTGAGCAAATTGCCTTTTTTATCAGCAATGCGCATTCGCATAAAATCCCGGTAATCAAGGTTGTATTGTTCCAGTGTACAAAGAAGCCGCCTTACTGCTCTGGGGGTACTCTCATCGGTCAACGGCCTCATGTGAACCTGTATCAAAGATGTGATATAAGAGATATCCTTAAGCGCAAACCTTAATGTTGTCAAATCCCTGATTACCCCTTGGGTCTGCATCTCATGCCCGATAAAGGTTAATTTGCCCGCTTCTATTTTTGCGGCATCAAATTTTCCTGCATCATGTAAAAATCCTGCAAGCCTTAGAATCGGAAAGCCTTTGGGCAGTGCATCCCCCACAAGCATGCAGTGTTCAAATACGGTTTCACCATGATGGGGACCTCCGTCAAGGTCATGGCATTGATCAAGACTTGGAAAAATTTTTGACAACAAGCCTGTTGTTTTTAACGCCCTGAAAAACAAGGAAGGCTTTTCCAGATCCATGGCTTTCATGATTTCATGAGAAATCCTCTCTTTTGCTGCGGCACTGTCCAACAGGTCTTTACACGCTATAATACCCTTAAGGGAAGATGCGTCAAAAGATCCTTGTATCATGGCCATAAACCTACAGGCCCGTACCATTCTCACAGGATCTTCCCCTATTCTTTTTTCAGGGTCTTGTGTGAACCTGATTACGCCGTCTTCAAGGTCTTTTCTTCCGTTAAAGGGGTCAATGACCTTTTTTGCCATGGGATCATAGGCCATTGCATTGATGGTAAAATCTCTTTTTGCCAGATCTGACTCAGGAAAAGTGGATACGTCAAACAATGCCCGCCCGGAAGATATCTCAACACCGTTTACCAGGCAGATGGGAAAGGTTTTACCGACCCTTTTTATGTTTTGCCCCAAAAAAACAGATTCAATCTCTTGTATGGATGCACAGGTCAAGACATCCACATCGTCCGGCACTCTTTGCAACAAAATATCCCTGACAGCACCGCCGACAATATAAGCTGAAAATCCTTTTTCCCTAAGCGTGTTTAAAATAAACCGCACTGTTTTGTCTGTTTTGTGAAGAATCAAACTCCCCACCCTGATGAACTGAAGGTCACACATAACCTTTGGATCACACGTAACCTGAAGATCACAAGTAAAAAGGCCTGAAGCAATCCTGCGGGAATGAGCAGTCTTGCAATATGATCCGGATTTTGGTTCATTTTAAAAAACCCTGGGTCAGCACACCGACAAACAGAAGAACGGAAATAATTGAATTCATTTGAAAGAATGCCATATTAATCTGCGTTAAATTATCAGGTTTAACCATCTGGTGTTCGGCAATCAACAACAAACCTATGACGCCGAGAAACACTAAAAAAACCGGATGCATACCAAAGGCTGCATACATGGCCAAAAGAAACACAAAGGTACACACATGAAGCAAAGAAGAGATCTGCATGGCCTTTTTAGGCCCCAGTTTTGACGGCAGGGAAAAAAGCCCCTCTGTCCGGTCAAAATCAATGTCCTGGCAGGCATATAAAATATCAAATCCGGCAATATAGGTCATAAGGCCAAGACTCAGGAAAACAATGCTCCATGAAAGAGTGCCGGTAATCGCAACCCATGCCCCCACCGGAGCAAGGGAGATGGCAAACCCAAGATAAAGGTGACAATATTTTGTAAACCTCTTTGTATAGGAATAAAACATCAAAAAAAACAAAACCGGAAAAGAGAGGATAAAACACAGTTTTGACAACATGGCTGCGGACAACACAAATGCCAGACCCGACAATCCGACAAACAAAGCCACGTCTTTTTTTGACAATGCGCCTGAAGGTATTTCCCTGATGGCTGTCCTGGAATTTTTAATATCAATCTCCGCATCCGCAATACGGTTAAATCCCATGGCAGCCGATCTTGCGCCCACCATGGCCGTTAAGATCCAGAAAAAATCCCAGGCAGACGGTGAATGCGTTTCCCACCCCATCACCACAGCTGAAAAAGCAAAGGGAAGAGCAAAAATTGTATGGGAAAACTTAATCATTTTCCCATAAACCAGTATTTTATTTTTTAAAAGCAACGCTAAACCGACAATATAATTCTCACCACTCATATCTCACATCTCACTATCCACTATTCAATAACAATCATCCATCATCCAAAACCCAATACTCAATATATTCCATAGGCAATGGTATCACATCGGGGGCATTTTCCCCCTTCCTGCAAAAAACTTTCCACCTGATACGCATATCGTTTCACTAAAAGCGCATCACACGAATGACAATAGGTATTCTCAGACGACTGGCCCGGAACATTTCCAATATACACATATCTAAGCCCGGCCTGCCTGCCCGACTCATATGCTGTTTCCAGAACGGATAACGGCGTTGGCGGCCTGTCCGTCATATGATAGCAGGGATGAAACCTTGAAATATGCCATGGAGTTTCACAACCCAGATCATTGGCAATATATTGCGCCATGGCCGTCAGATCATTTTTATCATCATTTAAACCCGGAATCAGCAGCGTGGTTATTTCCACCAGAATTCCCAGGTCTTTCATTCGTTTAATATTTTCTTTAACCGGTTCAAGCCTTGCTGTGCAAAAGGTCTTATAAAATTTATCATCAAATGCTTTCAAATCCACATTGGCCGCATCCAGAAAGGGAGAAACCATCTCAAGAACCTTGGTACTCATATACCCATTGGTGACAAAAATATTGAACAAACCTTTTGCCCTTGCAAGCCGGGCAGTTTCAAGGGCCAATTCAAAAAACACGGTGGGTTCGGTATAGGTATATGCGATACTGTCACACCCGTTTTTGACAGCGTCTTTGACAATTTGTTCAGGAAAAAATTCTCTTCCCTGGATCAACCCGTTGTTATCTGACGGCATCTGGGCAATATTGGCGTTCTGGCAGAACGCACATTTCAAATTACATCCCACCGTGGCAATGGAATAAGAAAATGATCCCGGTTTTAAATGGAATACCGGCTTTTTCTCTATGGGATCAACCCCGGTGGCAATCACCTTTGGATAAACAAGGGACATCAGCCTGCCGCCTTTATTCTCACGAACCCCGCAAATGCCCCTTTTCCCGTCTTTGATGACACAAAAATGGCGGCAGATGCCACACCTTACTTTTTTTTCATCCAGTTTTTCATAGATCAGGGTTTCCATTTTTACTGCCTAATCCTTTTTATTGCCGCATCCTTGTGGCCAATCCAGTTGTAGGATTATAGACTCTGCGTTCTTTCACCTTCAACATCAAGGGACGGGTTCGAAATTTCGGCACCGGTTTAATCCGCATGCCTATAAGAGTCCCGAAACATGATTTTTGAACAATGTTCATGTTTTCAAAAAACCCTGCAATCCTCCCGTAAACAAACGGAAACTGCAAAGTTGTTTTCCATTTCACAGGAACATTTCCCAGAATTGCAAACACAATCTGTTTGAGTTCCCAGATACTGAAAAAATGTACCTGGGTATAAATGTCAGGCATAAAAAAACTTTTAAGCCTGCGAAGCACATTCAAAGGCGCATACCGGTTTAAAACACAGATAACCACATTATCCTTTGCCACCCTGCAGGCTTCTTCAATAGCCTTGGCAGGCCTTTCCGTAAATTCAAGGCTCGTGAATAATATGGCGCAATCAAATGTATTGTCATCAAAAGGAAGACTTTCAGCCGTCCCCCGGTGAAGATCCACCTGATTGCCAAGCCTTTTTGACGCCAGATCCAGCATGTACAAAGAAGGTTCCACACCTGTAAGAATAAGTCCCCTGTCCAGCAAAAGTTCCAGGCTGATTCCCGTTCCGCATCCAATATCAAGAATGCGCTGTCCTTTTTCCGGAGATAAAAGATCCAGCATCAATTTGATTTCAAGATCCAGGCAATACTTGTTCCTGGCCTTATCAAACCAGGCATCATATGATCCTGCATCTTTAAAATCAAATACATATCCCATGCTTAATCTATAATCTCTTTTACTTTTGACATCATCTGGTTAACGGCAAAAACCGCGGGAGAATCATCCTCCAGCTCAAGAACCGACCGTCTTTCCATATCAAACTCAAGAAGGTTGGCATCATCGGGTATGGTGCAGAGTATTGGAACACCGATCCTTTCGACCTCATCCAGAAAAGCTTTGCTCAAGGTTTCCGGTGCTCGGTTAACGATCAGGCCCTTATGTTTAACATCCAGTTTAAGATCACCCAGCATTTCATTGATTCTTCCCACAGCCCTCAGCCCCCTTAAGGCATAGTCTGTGACCAGCAGCAGCATATCAACCTTGCCGCTGGTTCTGCGGCTCAAATGCTCCATCCCGGCTTCATTGTCAACAAGCAGGTATTTATAATTTTTTTCCAGCTCGTCGGCAAACCGGTTCAGGATATTATTTACCATGCAATAACAGCCCTGGCCTTCCTGGCGGCCCATGACCAGCAGATCAAAAGAATCCTGCTCAATCAGCACCTGGTTCATCAGCATTTCAAGATAAATCATCTTATCCATGCCCGAGGGAACAGCCTGGGGATCTTTCATAAAATTTTCACGAACGTCGCCCACTGTTTTTTCAATATTCAGCCCAAGGGTTTCTCCCAGGTTGCTGTTGGGATCTGCGTCAATTGCAAGAAGCGGATCATTCTGATGTTTTGTAAAATACCGGGTAACCAGTGCTGAAACCGTTGTTTTGCCAACTCCGCCCTTGCCTGCCATTGCGATTACTTTGCTCATATTTACTCCAAATCCAGTTGGTTAATTTTCTGTTTCTCTAACATAATGCAATCTTTTAAAAATGCAATTAAAGAGTTGAATAATAAACGAATTCCAAATCCAAAAGCAATTTATTTTCCAAATTGCAAGGATAATTCATGGTATTTCTTTAATTTTTCCTGAACTTTGCCAAAAACAGTCTCTTTGGGATAGCAGTCGTTTGAATCCGGTTGACCGGCGGCAATACCGGTCAGCACCTCAATGCCCTCTTCAATATTGGTGACCTTATACAAATGAAACCATCCTGACTCAATGGTCTGAACAACGTCTTTTCTCAAAACAAGATTTTTTACATTTGAAGCCGGAATCATAACCCCCTGGTGTTTTGTCAGCCCTTTTTTCACACAAATATCATAAAACCCTTCTATTTTTTCATTCACATCTCCAATGGCCTGGATCTCACCCTTTTGATTCACCGATCCTGTAACCGCGATTTCCTGGCGGATGGGAATGCCCGAAAGGCTGGAAAGAACCGCATACAACTCCGTGGACGATGCGCTGTCACCGTCAATGCCATCATAACTTTGCTCAAATGTAATGCTGATACTGACACTCAAAGGATAATTCTGGGCAAACATTCTGCCAAGATAGCCGGAGATAATCATGATCCCCTTATCATGAGTCTGACCCGAAAGATCGGATTCATGCTCAACATTAATAATGCCTGCAGGCCCCATATAAGATTCCGCAGTAATCCTTGTGGGCCTGCCAAAGGCAATTTCACCCATATCATAAACCGCCAGAGCATTCACCTGGCCTGTTGTCCGCCCTTTCACATCAATCAGGACATATTGGTCATCAAACTCCTCGGATAATTTTTCTTCATACAGATTGTTGCGAAACCGCTGCTGGTTCAAAGCCAGGGTCACATATTTTTCAGACACCACGGAAGCGCCCTCTTTTCTGGCCCAATAATCGGCCTCTTTTAAAATTCCAAGGATCGGACCAAATCTCAAGGACAGTTTCTGCTGATTTGCCACCATCCTGCTTCCATACCCGATGACTGCCCAGACACCGTCTGCGGTAAAACTTAAGAGGTTCTCTTTTTTACAGACCCTGGCAATAAACCTGGCATAATTGTAGATATTTTCATCGGTTAATGGTGCTTCATAATCAAAATCAGCCCTGACTTTAAATATCTTGTTAAACCGTGTATCAGCACTCTGTAAAATCCGGAAAGGTTCATATCCGCCCACAAGAACCACCTTTACCGACAATGGTATCGGGGCAGGTTTCAGCGAAGGCATGCCGTAATCCACCTGGTCGGGCATATCTTCAATCCGAAGCTGTGAATCCTGCAAGGTTCTTTTTAAAGATTCCCAGACCAGCGGATTTGACAACAGCGGTTCAATATCCAAAATAAGATAGCCTTTATTGGCTTTCAGCAACGAACCTGCCTGGACCATTGTAAAATCCGTTTCAAATGATCCTGTAACCGGTTTTTTCTCGATTTTCCCAAACAAATTATGAAAACTCGGGTTGGGTTCAAACACCACTGGCGCACCTTTTTCCCGTCTTCGATCCACAAGCACATTGACCTGGTATCGTTTCACAATTGACCCGGTCATTTCCAGGACTTTTTCCCCTTCATTCTCTTCCTGGCCTTTAACCCCAAGGAACAAAGAGATATTATCAATAATGTCCTGCTTGACATTCTTCAGGTATGTTTGAATATCCTTGCAATCCTTGAAATAATACCTTACCGGATCAATCTGCTCGGAGATAAGCTGATCTGTTATGGATGCAATCTTTTCCTTTAATTCCACCTCCATCTGTTCAGCAAGCTTGTCCATTTCAATCAGGCACGGACTGAGTTTTTCTTCAACCTGCTCCATGGCCTCATCAATTTTTCGCAGAGCCGCCTCATCCAGTGTCTGGTAATCTTCCTGAGACATGGGTTTACCTTCCCAAAGCGGCACTACCTCATAATCGGTTTGTGTCCTGAGAATTGACAGCCCCAGGTCCCGGGCAAATTGTTCAACATCCTCCAGCAGCTGTTTCTGCCGGATGGAAGTTTCTTTTTGAATGGCGTTCTGCTCTTCCAGGAAAGACGGTGCTTCAAAAAATTCAGGTATTTTTATCTTTAACACTTCGATGAACCGGGTCATGCTCTGGCTGAAATAGACGGCTGATCCAGCCGGCATTTCAATGACAACCGGACAATAATCATTATCAAAATTATTCACCAGGCAAAGATCTTCCGACGTCTGCCTTGTTGTGGCATGCTCTTTGAGAAGTTCCCTTACAATGGTGGATTTACCCGTGCCTTCCAGGCCTGTGACAAAAATATTATATTCCGGACCCGTCATGTTCAATCCAAAATCAATGGCTTCCACCGCCCGCTTTTGATTGATAATCCTGTCCAACGGCTCCAGTTTTGATGTATCCTTAAAATCAAACAGCCCTGACGGATATTTTTGGTTCAACTCTTTTAGTGAAACTTTAAACTTTTCTTTCATTTTCCGCTCCTGATTATTTGTCCGCTCATATCCAACTTTAAAATGCCAAGACTGATATCCATCTTTCTCTCATGCACCTGCTATTGCTCTTGCTCATTTTTTTAAAACCGGCACACATATATTTTTATACTTCACGCTTCCGGTCGGCACCAATGACAACCTGACGCAATGCAGCTTGATTTTTTGCCCGAAGCCATTTTTTTTCAAACCTGGGGTCCAGCACAATCTGTGCAACAGCAGACAGGGCACGCAAATGAAATTTTCTTTCATCTTTTGAACCCACCAAAACAAAAGCCGCATACACCAATGGTGTGGATTTGGAAAACTCAATGCCTTTGCGGCACCTGGCCAGAAGAACGGAAAATTTTTTTTCCCCTTCAACAATAATATGGGGAACTGCCAATCCAGGTGCCAATACGGTTGTGATTTCTTCTTCCCGTGTCATCAGCATGTCATACAGACGGGAAGGCGACATATTCAATGAGTCGGACATGGCGTGGGAAACCATATCAAAAAAGGTTTCCTTGTTCATGGCCTGTTTCAAATCCATTACCGGGCTGTTTTCCACAAACAGGTCAAACCTGTCTTTTTGAACGGACTTGTTTTTTTGAACAGACCGGTCTCTTTGAACAAACCGGTCTGAAGCGATGATCTCTTTGACTTCGGTTTGAACCAGAGGATCAATCAATTCCTTTGCACTTGCCTTTTCAACAAGCTGCAGCAATGCTTCCTCCTGGTTGACGTCAAATCTCAAGGCGATTTCTTTTAAGGAATTGGTCGCCCCCACCACTGTCACAAGATCACCTGCCTCAAGTCTTGTGTAATCATGAGGCACAAACAGGACCCCCCGTCTTCGAACAGACATGATTACGGCATCAAAAGGCAGCCTCAGATCCCTTAAAGCCAGACCGAACAGGTCCGGATTTTTAATTCGAAGATCAACAATATTCCGGTCTTTTTGCATCCCCATCAGCAATGATGCTGCAGCAGGCGACTGCACAAAATTGTCCAGCAGGCTGACAATTGCCGTGGCCGGATCAACAATCAAAACACCCAGGGCCTGGAAACGGCTGAAATTTTTCCGATCATTCAACCGGGCAATGATGGTCTGAGTTCCAAAATGCTCATACGCTATTTCACATATTTTATAATTTTCATCATCCGACAACATCGCCACAATGGCCCCGGCATGATCACCGCCCGTATATTTCAATTGAGCAAGGCTCAGGTCTGACAATTGATAAACATTGATGTTTGGATTTTTTTCATGGTGATTGTTCATGTGAGTAACACCCACTTTCACTGCCCACCCCTGGGAAATCAAAGACATGGCCAAAGCAAACGCCTGGCCGTCAGACCCGAAAATCACTGCATTTCTTGAACCTGCAGCCACATGACCTTCTGCTCTGGAGTGATCTTCCTTCATCATTTTAATGGCGTATTTAAACAATGGCGGACCAACGATCTGGTTTAAAACAATAATGGATATGATGATTGTGGCAAAAGGGTTTCCCCATTCTGGAAATTCAACAACCACTTCTTTTGCCAGACCCAGGCCCACACCCGCCTGTGTGATATAGGCCATCCAGGAGATGGCGTTGTTTTTCAGGGGATTTTTTGCCAGAGTTCCGCCGATAAAAGATCCGAACAATATGGCGATGGCCCTTGCAAAAAAAAGAGTTACGGCAATGGGCCAGGTCTGCACAAGTACATCCAGTGACAAGGATGCGCCGGTCAAAGTAAAAAATGCAATATAGACGGTCAGGCTGATGTCATAAAGAATCTTTAAAAATTCCTTTCTAACTCTTGATGTATTGGACACGAAAAACCCCGCCACCATACAGATTAACAAGGGTTCAAGCAAAACTTCAGCAGACAGGATGCCATGGGACATATGCCGGATTTGGGATGACAAAACAAACACAAGATAACCGGATGATAAAATAAGACCGGTTTTTAAAGATTTTTGAACAGGTAACAGCAAAACGGCCAGAATCAGTCTGGAAACAAGATAGCCGATAATAACGGATGCACCAATCTCCGCTATCAAAAACAGGATAAAACTGAAATTAAAATCCATGCCTGAAAAAAGCGCGTCTGCAATAGATGAATTGGCGGCAAACAAAATAATAACCACCACATCCATAATAATGGTCACCCCCAGCACGGTCTGGGTAAACGAGCCTTTGGCCCTTAATTCATTGACAATAGCAATGGCGGAAGATGGCGACCGGGCAACCAGTATGGCACCTGCCAGAATTGAAACACCGATTTTTGCATCAACAGGCATAAGTTGCATAAAAGGGATAAATCCGGAAAGAAGAAAAAAGGTCAGACCGGTTAAAAAGAACGTACACACCACAAGACCTGTGGTAATCCATGCAATACTTTTGACCCTGGTTTTGAGTTCTTTTAAATACAGCTCTCCGCCAGCGGCAAAAGCAATGAAACCCAAGGAGACTTCATCCACAAACCGCAGATTCAAGGTGGCTTCCAGGGTGATCAGATCAAGCATATAAGGGCCTGCAATGATACCGGTCAGCAAAAAACCGCTGATCAACGGCAATCCTGTTTTCATCAGGCTGTGACCGATCTGTTTTGACGCAACAGCAATGAGTGCAAAACAGGCACCAAATACAACAACATCCATAGACAATCCTATCATAGAATTCAGAGCCGATGGCGATCTTCAACTAAAACCATAGACCTGATCATAACATGGAAAACACGGATTGGAAATCAGGCAGGAAGAAAACACAGAGGAATAAAATTTTTCCCAACCACAACCAGTTCACAACGACCAAAGAAGATGTTGAATACATGTCATTAAATTTCACAAAACACGGTTCCAGAGACCATAAAAAAATGGTAATATATACAGCTTTAAAACAAACACCCAAGGATAAACCGTGAACAGATCAAACCCGTTGTTCCCATATTTTTGCCTGTTACTGGCCATGATGCTCTGGGCCAGTACCTTTGTTGCCCTGAAACTGGCCTTCAGGATCTATGACCCCATGGTGGTCATTTTCGGTCGCATGGCTGTAGCAAGCCTTTGCTCTCTCTTTTTTCCTTTTGTTTTCAAAAACATCCGGTTCAGGGTGAAAGATATAAAATACATCGCCTTTATGGTAATCTGTGAGCCCTGCCTCTATTTTGTCTTTGAAGCCAAGGCCTTAGTCTACACCTCAGCAGCCCAGGCAGGGATGATCACAAGCATGATGCCGCTGATGGTTGCCATTGGAGCCTGGCTGATCCTGAAGGAGAGGCTGACTTTTCGTACCTGTATTGGGTTTTCCATTGCAGTCACGGGTGCCCTGTGGCTGAGCCTTGCATCCAAGGCTTCTTCCCACGGACCCAATCCCCTGATGGGCAACTTCCTTGAATTTATGGCCATGGTATGTGCATCCGGCTATGCCCTGTCCCTGAAAAAACTGAGCGATCAATACTCTCCTCTTTTTCTCACGTTTATCCAGGCTTTTGCCGGGGCTGTTTTCTTTTTTCCGGCTCTTTTTTTGCCAGGCACCCAGCTCCCTGTCCAGGCAGAACCCCTCCCGCTGTTTGCCATTCTCTATCTGGGCAGTGCAGTTACATTAGGGGCATATGGATTTTACAATTACGGGGTCAGCAAAATTCCCGCCAGCCAGGCCACTGCATTTATCAATCTGATACCGGTATTCAGCCTGATCATGAGCGCCGTGGTTTTAGGCGAACGATTTTCAAATGGTCAATACATGGCAGCTATCCTGGTCTTTATCGGAGTGATTTTAAGCCAGGACTTTAAGGGAATAGTCCGGACAGACCCGGCTCCCCTGCTGGAAGGATGACAGACCTGAGACAACAGGGCTGACCAACTCCGGTTCCCTGATGCATTTTTTTAACCGATGAGAACACAGCAACCTTTATGTTTGCCCTTTTTGATAAGTCCACAATATTTTATTCCGTAGCTTTTAGATTAAAAATCCACCTAACAAATTCGAATATCCCTAAATGGATGAACATTTAAGAACCGGCTTTTCAACCAGTATTTTTTATTGTATAAATCATGAATCAGAACAAGTTACTCCCCAACACAAACAGGCTGAATCTTCATGCATAAGCTTTTAAAACCATTGTACAAAAAAATCATTCACCCCCTGGACCCGGCGTTTTTTGTCACCCGGTATGCGGCGAAATCAGTCCTGGCATGCCTCCTGGCCCTGTTCCTGGCATTCTTCCTCCAGCTCCCGCATGGCCTCTACTCCTGGTGCATTTTCGGGGCGTTCATCCTGATGCTTAGCCGTGCGGGAAGCACATACCGGGAACGGCGGCTTGTGGCTATAAAACTGATCTTGATCACTGCCATCCTCGTTCCCGTCTCCACCTGGGCCGGAGGGCTGCCCCTGCTCCGGGAAGTTTATGTGTTTATACTGGTTTTTTGCGCTTTTTTTTCTGCCTGCCTGGGATTCTCCAACATGGTCATCGCCATGGGAGTCATGGTCATAAACCTCTTGGCCATTGGTTCACCAGAACCTTTACTCCAAGGAGTTTTCAGAACCATGGCCGTGCTGCTCGGGGGTGGTGCCGCCTATGGGGTCAGCTTCCACATCTGGCCGGTTCACCCGGAAACAGTCCTCCGCAAGGCCGGTGTGGTGGCCCTCACCGACCTTGCGGATTTTTTCCGGGTGGTGACAAAAAAAATCCAAGGCCGCAGCCTGAAACGCAAAGTATTCCGACTCCAGGATAGAACCACAACTTCCTTGCGCCGCTACCGACAAATTATGGAAGCCATGAACCTGGACCCCATGAAAGAACTTGAAAACAACCAAGGCCCCACTGCCCTCTACGGCATGCTGATCCGTCTGAAAACCGCTATCGTGGGTTTGGACAGAAACAGTCGGATACATGAGAACCGCCTCCTTTCAGGAGAAGTCAAGACCGCCTTCTCAAACCTGGCAGCACAAGCATCGATAGCCTTTGACAAGCTTGTCAATCTTCTGGAAGGAACCTCAAAAAACCGGCCCCAATCCCTGGAAAACGCCTTGGACCATCTTGAAAACCAGCTTCTGAAACTTGGAGCCTACAAAAGGGGGGATGACATGAAAGAAGAATTCCTGGAAGCGTGGGGGGCCATCCACGCCCTGCGGCACCTGAACCTTGAAATGGAAAACATGGCCCGATTAAAACCCCTGGAGCAAACACCATGACCACCCCCGCGATTGTCAAACTCAGAAAAGAACTGCGCTTCAGCTCTCCGGTGTTCCGGCATGCTTTAAGGTCCGCCTTTGCCGTGACCCTCGCCATTGCCGCTTCCCATATTCTGAACCTGCACCACGGCATCTGGCTGCCCATCAGCGTTCTGGTGATCATGCGGCCTTCCCTGGGCGGAACCCTTCGCATCGGATGGAACCGATTGCTTGGAACCGTTATAGGGGCCTCCATCGGCATCGGCATGCTCCGATCCCTTGGTGAGCATCACGGCATTTTGATCCCCCTGATCCTGACGGCCCTGTTCCTTACCTTGTTTTTAAAAGTCTACAATTACACCGCGTATATCACGGCCCTCACCACCATGGTGGTGCTGGCCCTGGGCCTCATCATGCCCATGGGCTGGAAACTTGGAATGATAAGGATTCTGGACACCTTCCTGGGCGTCGGAATCGGTGTGGGATGTGCCTTTCTTCTGTGGCCCACCCGGGCCAGAAAATCCATACGGCGGGAAACAAAAAAAACCCTATGTGCCCTGGAAAAGCATTTTTCCCTCCTGGCAGATCACTATCTTTCGGGACAAACCGGTAACGACAGCGTCATCCCCTCCCGCATCAAGGTCAATGAGCAACTTGCCGAATGCCGGGAATCCTTCAGGGAAGCCGCCGCAGAACCTGGACTCAGCAGCGCCCAGCGCCAGGAACTGTCCCGTCTTTTAAGAACCTTTTCACGCATCGCAGACCTTCTCTCCGCCCTGTACACGGTGATCACCCGGGCCAAGGGAAAGCCCCTGCCCGAAATCAAAGAGGATACCGCAACCCTGCTTAAAGAAACCCGGGAACTGTTTAGCTGGATGGTGAGCTATGCCGGAAGCCCTGAAACCTGCGGGGATAAACCGGACCACCGATCCGCAATTCACCGGTTTCTGATCATGGGGAGCCGGTTGAGAAGCATAGGCACCTTTGACAAGGTTCCTCTCCAAAGGCGAAATAACATCTCTGCCCTGGTCTGGAATATACGGACAATCGGGGCGGAACTGGACCTGGCCCATGAACGGATTACGGCCCTTCGAAAAGGCCGGAAAAATTAAATTTTGAAAGAAAAGCTGCTGCGCTAAACATTCGGAAAACAGTTAAATCTTCCCTTTCCGCCGGCAGGCAGCGAAAAGGGAACAAAATTATGATTTAATTTTATTTGCAGCAGCCTGAATCACAGCCACAATTGGAATCAGAACCGCCATCGGAATCGGAACCACAGCCTGAATCACAGCCACACCCGGAACCGCAGCCATGGAAATCGGGTTCAAGCCCTGTTTCAACAATGGTAATATCAAACTCAAGGGTTTTGCCGGCCAGGAAATGGTTGATATCCATTTTGACCGATTCTTCCCCAATTTCGGCAACAATCGCAGGAACAGGCTGTCCCTGGGGATCTTGAAGTTCAAGCTGTAAGCCTTTCTCCAAGGGAATTTCTTCAGGAAAATGCATTTTGGGGATGTCCACATAATGCTCTTCATTTCTAAGGCCGTAACCATCTTCCGGTTTAATCACCACAGTCTTTTTTTCACCGACTTTCATACCGATAACCGCCTGGTCAAATCCCTTGATCAGCATGCCTGAGCCAACTGTGAACTTTAAAGGAGTTTGTCCTTGCGATGAATCAAATACTTTGCCGGTTTGAAATTTACCCGTATAGTCAACCGATATGGTATCCCCCGATTTTACTGTGTCTGTCATTTTTCAATCCTTCAGGGGAATCTCCCCTTTTTTAAGGTCTTTGGTTTTAAACTCAAAGCCCTATAAGATAATATAAAACTTGCATCTGTCCACCTTATTATTATATTTTCGGCTATAATTTAAAAAAACGGTTATGTATCCATCAAACAAAAACCTTTGCAAAAGGAGTCATTATGGAGCTGATTAAAATTATTATTGCGGTTATTCTTCCGCCACTGGGCGTGTTTTTACAGGTCGGCATCGGCAAGCATTTCTGGCTTAATATCATTTTAACTATTTTAGGTTACCTCCCTGGTATCGTCCATGCAATATGGGTTATTGCAAAAAACAAATAACACCCTGAATTCCCAACAACTCCGGGCCATAATAATGCAAGGCCCGGAGCCGTCACATCCTGTTTATTTTGATTCCATACATCTTAAATATTAAGACCATTATCATGGACTTCAATCTTTTATATGCCAAGACTAAAAGAAAATAAATATATAATTTTGTTTGCCTTGACTAACAAATATTCGGTCTTAATTTATCAAACATATAGTAAACACCACACGGGGAATAAACTTCCCTTTATATATAAGCGAAACTCAAAAAAAGAGGATACTGAAATGAAAAATATGCCATCAAGAGACATCACCGGAAAATGCAAAGAAGGTGAATGCAGAAATTTAGTCAGGGAAGGCGAAGAAAAACGCCAGAAAGAACTTAAAGCCTATGCCTACAGCGGAGGATCAACCAAAAGTGTTCCATGGGCAAAATCCAGAAATGAAGCACCAGGATTTTATGGCGGCCATGTATGATTTATAACCGCTGAAAAACAAACAAAGACCATCTAATTTTCCTCACAAACAAGCCTTAAAGCAGCCCTGGAATTAAGGGCTGCTTTTTATTTTCACACGCTGTCGGGACTTCATCATGCCTGATAAACAGTCACTTCTTTTTCAATAGAAGCTAAAAGATTTTTTTCAACTCCATTGCCAATCCTTTCTCCTGTTTGCTCATGCCTTGAAGAGACAAGTGAAATAGCAGGCTTTTCATTATCCATTACTCCCAATTTCGTAATATCAGTTGCCATTTTATCAGTTGCTATTTCATTATTTTCGCCAACCAAGACAATCAAATCAGTTACAGCAACTTTCATCTGCTCTGCCTGGGCATTCATCTTTTCAGCGGATAAGGCAGATTCTTCAGCATTTGCAGCATTTTGCCGGGTTACCTGGTTCAAAACGGCAACGGTCTTGTTAATCTGATCAATTCCCTGGGTCTGTTCCTTAGAAGCAGCAGCAATCTCACCCAGAAGTTCTCCTACCTTAAAGACACTTATCGCCACTTCAGAAAAAGCATCATTGGTTGTATTAACGAGTTCCGATCCGTCTTTTACTTTTTTGACTGTGCCTTGAATCAAATCGGCTGTACCTTGAGCAGCTTCCGCAGAGCGCATGGCAAGATTTCTGACCTCATCTGCAACCACTGCAAATCCAGCTCCTGCCTCACCCGCTCTTGCTGCTTCAACCGCTGCATTAAGGGCAAGAAGATTGGTCTGAAATGCAATTTCATCAATTGTTTTTATAATTTTTTGTATCTTTTCACTTGCAATTGAGATCTCTTCCATGGATATCGTCACCTCTCTCATGGAATCATTGGCCTTTCCAATCACAAGAGTTGCTTCTTTCATAAGGGTATCTGCCTGGTTGGCGTTATCTGCATTTTGTCTGGTCATGGAAGACATTTCTTCAAGAGAGGAAGACGTCTGGTCCAGTGATGACGCCTGCTCGTTAGCGTCATCAGCAAGAGATAAGCTTGCTGATGATAATTGACCGGCAGCTGCTGCCACCTGGTTTGATCCAATAGAAAAACCGGCAATACTTCGATTAAGGGGTTTTGTAATTGAACGGAGGATACACACACCTGCGATCACTAAAGCCAAAACAATTGAGAGAACTGCAATAACATTCATCCAAAACAGACTGTGATCAATATGGATCAACTCTTTTTCGGCATAAGAGACAATTTCTTCTATGGCCGCCTGTACCTGGTTACGAATAATGTTAAGATCTTTCTCAATGGCAATCTTATTGTTCCAAAATGTACGAATTTTTTCCATCTGTTCCGGAAGAAATTCGATAGTTGCAACGGTTTGTTTGCCATAATTAAGGTGATCAATGTCATCAATAAATTTACTGACAAGAACGATATCTTTTTTATCTTTTTGGATCTCTGCAAAAATCTCTTTTAAACGACCAAGAAACGCTTTTTCATCCTGATGAAGAAAAAAATCCTGATTCATACTGAAAAGCAGTTGCTGCACCCAAAACATCGTGTCCTTTGCTATTTCAGCAAAATTTTTCAAATTTTCATCAATCTCTTCCACATTAATCATTGCAAGCCCAATCTCAGCATCTATTTCTTTCATGGTTGCAATGGTCTGCTCATTGAGTTGAAAAACACGTTCATCCAACTTGTCAATTTCGCTATCAAAAGAACTAACAACTTGAAAAAGATTTTTAAAACAATCATGATATTTTTTGATGAGCTTGCTTAAACCAAGAATTTCTCCTCCCTTACCATTGATTTCATGAGTTTGCAAAACGCTAATAGATTTATCAATTTGTTTGATATATTTGTTAAGTTTATCGGCAGTTTCTTTTTCATGCTGATTTAAAAAATTTTTTTCTTCGACGATTGCGCCCATGAGCGAACTGTTTATTTCTCCGAGTCTACGAACACTCGTATTAAAACGATTAGACTTCTCAGCCAACACACGAGTGATACCGAACTGAAATCCTATCATAACAATGCCGAGAATTATCAATGCCGCAATTTTTGTCGATATTTTCATAGTAGTTTCCTTTAAATACTCAACAGACTGCTACAAAATAAAAAATATGATTGATTTGTTCACAACATATAAGAACATTGCTATTACAACATGATGCAGACCAAATGGAAAATATTTTAATTTTTGTAACAGCCTGTAAAAAAATATTATTTAGTAAAGACCCTCCTTTTTTTACAAGTATAATATTTATTGTATCAACTGATTGAGTTCATCAATCGTTGCATCATCGTTATAAATTCCTGCAGCTACCTGGTAAGGAGAATTCGGCACCTGTAAAACATAAGTAATTTTTCTGGATGGAATTTTTTCCCCTACCTTTGGCCACATATAATCAACCCATCCGCCATTGGGCCTGTTGGCGACATCACAAAATTCTGCAAAAAAATATTTCCCATTCGTATCTTTTATATTCATGAGCTGCATTCCGCATAATTTCGGTTTAATAGGATGAGCTGCATCAGTCCCTTTTTCGGCATGGATTACCCAAACATAGGTATCTTTCCATACCCAACGTCCGTTTTTATCCATAAACTCTGCCAACCCATTGTCACCGGTTTTGTTGAGAAATACAGCTGCATCTTTCACCTTTGCGACAACTTCTTCAGAGGTTGCATGATCATTTGCAAAAACACAGGGTGCCATGACAGCGATTAAAACCATTGCAATCAGCAAATTAACGATACTTTTCATCTTTACGCCTCCCAATCTTTAAAATTAAGTTTATAATATTTGTTAAAAATTATTCATACTCCTGCAATATATATAAAACTGAAATTACATTCATAAAATATCTATGAATTAAGCTTTATTTTATAAAAATAATTTCACTACAACCTAAAATTTTAAGCTAAAAGTGTGCCAAATTATGTATTAAGTTATAAGTGATTAACATTTAATGACAATCCGAACACACCCTTAAAATTTAAAACCTTTGAGGGGGTGTTTGGTTTGTAACGACACTATGAGATAGATACTGCCTTTTTGGGGCTGACGATTTTGATTTTAAAGTAATTCGAAAAAGATGTTATGAAACAACCTCATGTTACAAAATATGACGCCCTTTAAATTTTAGCTTTCGTTAACTTCCGGGGATACTTCGGGAAAGCCGCTGCAGAACCGAGACTCAGCAGCCCCAGCGCCGGGAACTGTCTCGTCTTTTAAGAACCTTCTCACGCATCGCAGCCCTTCTCTCCTCCCTGGTCTGAAACATCCGGACCATCTGGGCAGAGCTGAAAGCGGCCCTGGATGGAATCCAGGGCCGCTTTTGGCCGCTTTTATTTTTTACACGCTGTAAGAATATTTTTTTTAAAAGGAGATCTTTTCACCGGGTTTGGGAATAAACGTATCATATCCTTTTTGTTCAAGGTGCTTTGCAAATGAAGCACTTTGAGATTCTTCCCCGTGAACGATTCCGATTTTTTTTATTCTAAGATTTGACTGGGTGATGATTTTCTCAAGTTCGTTCTTATCTCCATGGGCACTGAAGCCGCCTATTTTTTCAACCTTTGCCAGCAGCGGATAGCTTTTGCCCAGTATCTTTAATTCAGGGGGTTCAGTATTTTCTCCTGACGGAATATTATCAAAACCCAGTTCCTGAATCCGTCTGCCCAAGGTATTTTCAGCCATGTACCCTACAAGCAGAATTGTATTTTTAGGATTATGAACCTTATACCGAAGATGGTGTAATATCCTGCCGGCTTCACACATGCCCGAAGCAGAGATAACAACATGGGAGGAGGTATCCTGTGTCAGGCGCATGGATTCTTCAACGGTCTGGACAAACCGGATTTTATCAAAAAGGAACGGATTTTTCCCTTTTTCAAGAAAGGTTTTATGAGTTTCCTTATCATAACTTTCCGGGTGTTCGCCAAACACCTTTGTAATATTGGATGCAAGCGGACTGTCAACATATACAGGGTGTCTGGGAACTTCTCCTTTGTCGTACAGTTCATGAAGAATATAAATCAATTCCTGGGTTCTGCCAAAGGCAAAAGAAGGAATAATCACAGATCCGCCTCTTTCAAAAGTGTCGTTCAGGACTTTTTTAAGCCTTTTTCCCAGATCTTCCACAGGCTGATGCAGCCTGTCTCCATAGGTACTTTCAGTAATGAACAGATCAATGTCGCGGTCTTCTTCATCAAACACCAATGTCGGGTCTTTTAATATCGGCTTTCCAAAACGGCCCACATCCCCTGTATACAAAATCCGGGTGGTCTTACCATTGTTTTTGACGGTTACAACTGAAAAAGCAGACCCCAGGATATGACCGGCCACATAGAACTTTACCGTGGTATTTTCACCAATGGTCACCGGATAATTAAAAGGATACCCATCAATAAAGCCAAGAGACTGTCTTGCCTGCTCCATGGTATAAAGCGGGGTAATAATATCCAGTCCATGCTGTTTTTGAAGATCATTAATAGCTTCATTGTTGAGTTCATATGCATTTTTTTTCAACATCTTTTTGATGTTGTTTTTTTCTTTGTTGGACACCTTTTGTTTTACATTGTTATTTTCCAGTTGATATAAAAAAGATCTGAGAGACTTGTAATTCAGATACTGGGCATCCGATTCCTGGATATGCCCGCTGTCCATCAGCATATAATCCAATGCATCTGCCGTGGGCCGGGTGGTCACTATCCGGCCCGCAAAATCCTTGCTGGTCAGAACGGGAATGCGTCCCGAGTGATCAATATGTGCATGGGATAGAATCATGTTGGTGATCTTGGTTCTATCAATGGAAAATATTTTATTTTTTTCTTTGCTTTCTTTTCGTCTTCCCTGGAACATACCGCAATCAAACAGTATCCGGTCCGTACCCGTATCCAGAAGGTGCATTGATCCTGTTACTTCACCTGCCGCGCCATAGAATGTCACATCCATAAATACCTCAATCGCTGTTGTCGGATTAATAAGGGTCACAAATTTTATAACTTGAACACAATAGCTTGTCTTTTTGCTCAATTTATTTTATTTGCGATCCTAAAATCTTTTTATTTGTTAAAAACTTTTTTCAAAAGTTCAGTTGTCCGCTTTGCCGGATTTTGCCTTATGGCTGCTTCTTCTTTTGCCATATAATAAAATATGCCGTCCATTCCCTTTTCAACCACATAATCGGTCAGGTTGGCTTTTATATCCGGTACAAACGGAAGGGATTTGTATTCTTTCATCATATTGTCATAAGCCTGTACCGCACCCACTTCCGAAAGGCTGGTATCAATCACGGGCTTCATTTCTTTGGCCAGCTGAGGAGACATTTTTCCCTTAAAATACTGGGTTGCAGCATCGTCAGGCCCATTGTAAATCTCGTTCACATCCTGAAGGGTCATCATGGAAATGGCATCCACGAACAATTGTTTCGCCCTTGGCGTTGCAACCTCTGCCGCCCGGTTCAACTTTAATTCAAGATCCTCAAACAAAGAGGACATGCCGACCTTGCCCAGCATGAATTTCACCTTATCAAGGCTTGCAGGCAAAGGAATGTGAATGTTTGCATCATTGTTAAATCCGTCTGTTGCACCCAATTGACTCACGACATTTTGAGAACCAACCTTAAGAGCTTCTTTGAGGCCTGAACCGATCTCTTCAACCGTCAGCGCACTTATTTTATCGCTCCCCCCAAATGACTTTAACAGTTCACTGCCTTTATCCAGCCAGGAATTACCGGCAAAGGACTGCACACAAACCATCAGAGTAACAATGACAGCCGCCTGCATAATCCATATAAATTTATTGCTCAGATATCTCATTTTTTTCTCCATTATTAACGGGTTGTTAGTTAGTCATACCGGGAAACAGGCCTTTAAACTGCTTTTTCAAATCTTCTTTTACAGATTCTATTTTTTGTTTCTGATCCTCTTTTGTTCCCAAAACATCTTTTAATCCTTTTACATCCGGAATACCTCCACTGAGCATGCCTTTAAGGTCAGGACGAATTTTAGGAGACTCAAAAGCACCGGTTATCAAGACAGGAACCATCACCCCCGATCTTTCTTTGGTATCTCCCTGGCCTTTCAAGGTGGCGACAAATTTTGGCTCCACCCTTAAATCAAGCATTTCTTTTGCAAGATTGACGTTTCCTGTAACAAGTAGCCTAATCAAAGGAGAAGTCAGGCTTGTTCCGATTGTATTCACAAGGCCGTTTTGAGCAGTAAACGGAATTTTAAGTTCTGCAAAATCCGTTCTCGGCTTTTCCTGTAATTGTTCTCCCATTCCAAAACTGGTTTTGACGTTCCGCACCATACCGGCAAGGTCAAAACCGATAATGGCACCGTCAACAAACAAAAGTTCCCCTTGCCCGGTCAAGGTCTGCTTGATCATATCAGGTGTTTCACCTGTCATAAAAATCCCCAGATCCGCTTTCAATGTTCCTTCGATCAACTCTTTTTGCAAGACGTCTTTCATCAAGGGTCCGGCCTGGATACCTTTGGCATTAATGGTCATTTTTGTTTGAGGATCATTTTTTTGAACATTAAGTTCAACAGTTGATGCTATATTACCCTGGTAAAGATCCAAGCCTAACGGATCAATTTTAACAATGCCGTTTTTTGCCATAATATGGACATCAATATTTTCAATAGTTGCGCCATGGGCCTTTAATTTATCTACCTTTACTTGCCCGTCAAGAACCAGTTTTCTTAAGGGGCTGTAATCTGTTTTCTTTTTTGCAGGAGCTGCTTTTGCAGGTTCAATTTTTTCCGGTTTTGTTTCTTTTGCCAAATGTTCAGGCAGATACCGGTCAAGGTCGATTCCGTCCAATTGAATATCAAACTTTAAATCGGGTTTGGAAAACGCTTTTGCCGAAGCTGAAAATACCGCTTTGGAATCATCCATAACAAACACACCATCAGACAAAGAGACGTTTTGCGGATTACCTTTTAAGCGGACTTTAAAAGAGACGGCATTTAATACAGCCGGGTCCTTTGTCAGGACAGGAAATTTTTGGTCCAGCGCAGCAAATAATTTTCTGGGTGAAAAAGAAGACACATCCACTTCAAGATCAAAATCCCTTCCTGCCAGGACATCAATAAGATTACCTGTTAAACTTACTTCCAGCTCTTCCAAAGCTTTTAACACAAAATCAAGGGCAATTGTTCCTTTGCCGGGCTCCTTGCCAATGGGACCGGCTGTTCCGTCAAGGGAAACGGGTTTGCCGTCAACCTTTGCGCTCAATGAAATGCCCACTGGATTTTCAAGACTGAGATTGGTCAAATTCAAATTCAGATCCGAGATTTCTTTTTTAAGATTTGTTGCCTGATCCAGATAGATCAAGTGGCCGTTTGTAATGGAAAAATTACCGACCATCAGATCCTCAATCGGCAATCCCCGGCTTGTTGAAGGTTCTTGCTTTTTCTCTTTTATCTGTTTTTGATCCTGAATCTCTTGTTTCCCCTGTTGTTGACCCATCCCCTGCCAGTTGGCTTTACCGTTTTTTAATTTTTCCAGGTAAATCACTGGGGTGTCCAAAACAAAGGTTTTTACTTCTATTTTCTTTGACAACAGCGGCATAACCTTGAGCCTGACCTCAAAATCCTTCACTGATACCATATCATTTTGGCTGTACCCGGCAGGACTACCCAGGTGAAGATCCGTCAATTTCACCCCAACCCAGGGAAAAACGGAAATATCCATCTCATCACCGAGTGTAAAGGATCGCCCTGTCGCTTGTGCAACTTTTTGCTCAATCATGGGTTTATACTTTTGGACATTAATAACTTGAGGAATGATAATGATGGCTGCAATGACAAGAACTAAAAAAACACCGCCTGAAATTAACAACCATTTAAGAATGTTTTTCATGGGTCTTCTCCAACTTTTTTTATAATATATGTTTAAAACACCTTATACTCATGACGTTCTATAATTTTCAGACAGAAAACCGTACTCATTATATTTTTATTCATCTTATGCTTACTATCCAGCACATCACAGACAGTCAAAATCAAAACCTGACTCATCCTTCAAAAAAAACATAGTTAAAACCCCTGATTAAAATCAGCAGCAAGACTGCTGAGATTAAAAAGAGGTTTTTATTTTATACTGATTATAATGCTGCGAGTGCTGCGTCATAATCAGGTTCATGCGTAATATCGTCAACCATCTCGGCATGCAAAATTGTATTGTTTTCATCCAGGACAATTACCGCCCGTGCTGCCAAACCTTTTAATGGGCCGTCTTCGATCAAAAGACCATAGTCCTTTAAAAAATCAGGGCTGCGAAACAGCGAGCCTGTCACCACATTGTCAATGCCCTCTGCACCACAGAACCGTTTATGTGCAAAAGGAAGATCAAAGGAAAGACATATGACCTGTGTATTTTCAAGATCTGATGCTTTTTTGTTAAATGTTCTTACGGATGTGGCGCAAACATCCGTATCAATACTGGGAAAAACATTTAAAACTTTTCGTTTCCCTTGAAAATCCTCCAAAGAAAACTCTGACAAATCCTGTTTAACGGCAACAAATTTTTTTGCCGTACTCCCCTTACCTGGGAATTCACCTGCCAACTGAACAGGATTTCCTGCTAATTTAGTTGTGGCCATTGGATATCTCCTTTTTCATGATCAATGATTTGTATTAAACTTCTCGTACCCTTTGAATCATGTTCTTTTTTAAAAAAATGTTCTTTCTAATAGTAATGGTTTGGTCGATTTTTTCAAGATGAATTCCAAAAAGATAGTTTTGGATAAGGGGGTCTGCTCTGAACAATTTGCCCCCTTGTTCCATTAAGTTTTCTTAAGGGAAAGAGAAATTCTTTTTCTTTTCACATCAACTTCGAGAATGGTTACGGTTATTGCCTGCCGGACGGTAACAATCTCGTTGGGGTCTTTGACAAAGCGATCTGCCATCTGGCTGATATGAACAAGACCGTCCTGGTGGACACCAATATCGACAAATGCTCCAAAAGCAGTAACATTGGTAACAATTCCCGGTACCTTCATACCGGGTACAAGATCCTTGATCTCATGAATGGTATCATCAAAAGAAAAGGGCTGGAATGATTTTCTTGGATCATGTCCTGGATTTGCAAGTTCCGTTACAATATCCTTGAGAGTAGGCATACCAATGGTATCGGTAACATATTGATTCAAATCAATCTTTTCGATTACTATGGTATTTTGCATTATATCTTCGACATCAAAACCTGCATCGTGCGCCATCTTTTCGACAACACCATAGGATTCAGGATGGATGCCGCTTCTGTCAAGGGGCTTTTGTGCATTGCGAATTCTTAAAAACCCAGCTGCCTGTTCAAATGCCTTTGGCCCCAGTCTCGGCACTTTCAGCAACTCTTTTCTTGATCTGAATGGTCCGTTTTCATTACGAAACAAGACCATGTTGGCGGCAATGGTATCATTGAGACCTGACACACGGGAGAGCAATTCCCTGCTGGCTGTATTAGCCTCAACCCCGACACGGTTCACACAGGAAACCACCACGTCGTCCAGGGACTTTTTCAATAGTTTCTGATCCACATCATGCTGGTACTGTCCCACGCCAATGGATTTGGGGTCCAGCTTGACCAGTTCCGCCAGAGGGTCCATAAGCCGCCTGCCAATGGAGACAGCACCCCTGACCGTGATATCGTGATCCGGGAATTCTTCTCTTGCCACTTCGGAAGCCGAATAAATGGATGCCCCGCTCTCATCCACCATGACAAGGGGAATGCTTTTGTCCAGGTTCAGCGTTTTTATAAACGCTTCGGTCTCCCGGCCTGCCGTTCCGTTACCCACGGCAAATGCCTCTATTTTGTATTTTTTCACAAGGCTTAACACGATCTTTTTCGCTTTTTCATCATTTCCCAGATTGGGAAAAATAAGATCATGGTGCAAAAGCTGCCCCTGGGCATCCAGGCAGACAACTTTACATCCGGTTCGAAACCCTGGATCAATAGCAAGAATTCGTTTCTGGCCCAGAGGTGCGGACAGCAAAAGTTCCTTTAAATTTCCGGCAAAAACATTGATTGCAACATCATCAGCTTTGGCTTTTAATTGATTTACACACTCTTTTTCAATGGATTTTGACAGCAACCGCTTGTAACTGTCTTTTATGGCAAATTTAACTTCCCCTGCACATCCTGATTGCTTTTTTATAGAGTGATTTTTTATGTACCGTCTTTCAATTTGCTGCAAGGCCATGTCTTCATCCGGCAGGACACGGACGGATAGAACCGTTTCTTTTTGTCCCCTTAGCATGGCCAGTATCCGATGGGAAGGTGCGGCAAAGGCTTTCTCAGACCAGTCAAAATAATCCTCAAATTTGATACCGTCCTCTTCTTTTCCCTTTTTTACCATAGATTGAATCTGTGCCGTATCAACAAACAATTTACGGATATCGGCACGGACATCGGCATCATCACTGACAATTTCCGCAACAATATCCCTGGCACCCAAAACGGCATCTTCAACCGATTCAATGCCTTTTGCAGAAGACACATATTTTTTTGCTTCAATAAGTGGGTCCTGATTTGATTGATCCAGAAGGAACAGCGCAAACGGTTCAAGGCCTTTTTCCCGTGCAATGCTTGCCCGGGTTCTTTTCTTGGGCCGGTATTTTTCATACAGATCCTCAAGCTCGGTCATTGAAGGTGCGGTTTGAATATCCTCCTTAAGGGATTGAGTTAAAAGGTCACGGTCTGTCAAGGATTTGAGGATGGCCTCTTTTCTGCTGTTCAAGGCATTCAACTGCTCTATCCGGTCCCGGATGCCGGTAATGGCTACTTCATCCAAAGACCCGGTCCTCTCTTTTCTATACCTGGCAATAAAAGGAATGGTGGAACCCTGTTCCAGCAGTTGAGCAACCGCTGAAACCTGTGAACTGTCCAGTTTCATTTCCAAGCTTATAATGTCTATCATTTCCATGGACACACCTGATAAAAGTTATTGAATAAAATCCATTCTGCTTCTTTATTTTAATTTTCATGGCATTAAATGAGAAAAAAGAACCCGTGAACCAATAAACAACAGAACAATTCCCCCGAAAATTTCCATACGCTTGCCAAACATCACACCCAGTTTTGTTCCGATCTTAATGGCTACAAATGACATCCCGGCTGTGATCACACCTATCATGACGCTGGGATACCAGATATCCACATCCAGCATGGCAAGGCTCAAGCCAATGGCCAGTGCATCAATGCTGGTTGCAACACTGAGCATTACCATGGTCATTCCCCTGGAAGGATCATTTTTATGAATTTCAGATGATTTATCCATGCCTTCGCGGATCATTCTGATACCGACAAAAGCCAGAAGAAAAAAGGCAATCCAGTGATCAAAAGTTTTAAAATAAGACACAAACTTAATACCCATGCCCCAGCCCAGCAACGGCATAAAAAACTGAAACAGTCCGAAATGAAAACACAGGCGAAATTTTGCCCTGGCATTGCTTGCAAACCCTGCGGCAGCCGCTGCAAGAGAAACAGCCGAAGCATCCATGGCAAGCCCGACTGCAATGATTATTATTTCAAATGTTGTCATTTATCTTTTCTATAATCTGTTTTAAGTTAAAATACTGCAACCTATAAAAAATCATTCCATAATGCAAACTGAAAAATCAGCTATTGATATTGTATTCTCACCAATCCGAATATGCATCCCTTCTAAATATGGTGAATGAATGGACAACAAAGGAAAAACCCGGGCAACTTTTTACTATCACTCATCATTTTTTTAAAAATAAAAATTTTCTTTAATTGATTTTTTTAAAGAACCCTTATACAGTAAAAAATTGATCATTTACTCTTTTTTATATCGTTAGGCGCAATATCATAAATAAATAGCCCGCAAGAAAGATCTGTAACTGCTATCTGAAATTTGGAAATAATGGGCTGTGGCCAAACCGTTTATAGGCAAACTGAGTCGATGGAATATTTTAATTTGATATTGTGCCTTAATGACGATTATATACAGGAGGAATAAATTTGGGGACGTGGATACAAGTAAGCTGGGTGCTACAATGATCCGAAAACATATAAAATTCCAGAAAAAAACGGCTGAACAATAAAATCTGTTCAACAAATAATATGAAGTTTAGAGACAACCCCAAAACTTGAATACCCGCTGGGCCAGGATATTTACAAACTACAGAAAGGAATCGATAATATGAAAAAAAATAAATGGTATTGTCTTAGCATGGTCACATTATTGATATTGGCATGCGCTTCAGTCACATTCGGTGCCACACTTGATGTGCCGACTGACTATGCCACCATTCAGGCGGGAATTGATGCTGCCGTGGATGGTGACACGGTTCTGGTCGCTGACGGAACCTACACAGGTGAAGGCAACAAGGATCTTGATTTTAATGGTAAAGCCATCACCGTTCAGTCAAAAACCGATGCCGAGTACTGCATTATTGATTGTGAAAATGATGGAAGAGGCTTTTATTTTCACAGCGGAGAAGATGAAAATTCAGTGGTCTCAGGGTTTACGATTACTAACGGCTATGTTGAATACGGTTACTATGGCGGCGGTGGAATCTGCTGCAAAGACTCTTCCCCCAGTATTCTTAACTGCACCATCAGCAACAATTCGGTTTTGGGTTATACTGAATGGGACAGTGCCATAGGCGGTGGAATTTATTGCTCCGGGGCATCCCCCAGCATCTCCAACTGCACTGTCAGGGGTAATTCAGCTAATAAATACGGTGGTGGGATCTATTGTTCCGAGTCCTCTCCCACCATCTCCGGCTGCACTGTCAGCGATAATGCAGCTGACTATGGCGGCGGAATTTATTGCGATGATTCCTCTCCCACCATCTCTGACTGTACGGTCAACGGTAATTCGGCTTTCAACGGTGGTGGAATTTATTGTTTCGAGTCCTCTTCCATCATATACGGCGGCACTGTCAGCAGCAATACAGCTGACTATGGCGGTGGAATTTATTATAACGACTCCTCCGCCTCCATATCCAACTGCACCATCAGCAACAACACGACTCATAACGATTGGGGCTATGGCGGCGGCATTTACTGTGCCGACTCGTCTCTTGATATTTCCGATTGTACTATCAGTGATAATTCATCCGACGAATACGGCGGCGGAATTTGGTATTGGAACTCCTCTTCCAGCATTTCCAACTCCACTGTCAGCGGCAATTCAGCTGGAAAAAACGGCGGCGGAATTTGTTGCGATTATTACTCTTCTCCCACCATCTCCAACTGCACTATCAGTGACAATGCCTCCAACTCCAACGGAGGGGGAATTTATTGTAATGATTCCTCCCCAACCATCTCCGGCTGCACTGTCAGCGGTAATACAGCTGATGGTAATGGCGGCGGAATTTATTACATATCCTTTTCCCCAAATCTTGCCGATTGCACCATCAGCAATAATACAGCCGCCTACGGCGGAGGCATTTATTATTCCGGCAGCGGTTCTCCGAATATCTCCAACTGTATCATCAGCGGCAATACCGCCGCCGCAACCTATTATGAAGGCAAAGGTGGCGGAATTTATTGTTCCGGCGCATCTCCCACTATTTCCAACTGCACCATCAGCGACAATT
This sequence comes from Desulfobacula phenolica, assembly GCF_900105645.1. Lineage (NCBI taxonomy): Bacteria > Pseudomonadati > Thermodesulfobacteriota > Desulfobacteria > Desulfobacterales > Desulfobacteraceae > Desulfobacula > Desulfobacula phenolica. Next base: position 164,209 of record NZ_FNLL01000008.1, read on the forward strand.
CGGTTGATGGCTTCTATTATGAAGGCGATGGCGGCGGAATTTGCTGTGAATGGTGTTCATCTCTGACCATCAGCAACTGTATCATCTGGAACAACACTTTTGATGGAATTTACACCGATTCTTATTCTACAACCATTGTTACATATTCCAATATCCAAAACAGCTATACAGGTAAAAACAATATTAATGCCGATCCTTTATTTGCCGGATATGGAGACTACCATTTGACAACCGACTCCCCTTGTATTAATGCCGGTTCCAACGATGTTGCAGATCTGCCGGATACGGATCTGGACGGCAATCCAAGAATCAGCGGAAATAATGTGGACATGGGTGCATATGAATATGCAGACAGCGCTCCGCCGGTAACCTACAAGCCGGTCGTCGATATCAAAGCCAACGGTTCGGATGACGTGCTAACGGTTGCATCCGGCACTTCCGTTACCATCACAATCAGCCTGGATGCGGGAAGCTATTCAAATCAAAAGGCTGATCTGTGGATTATGTCCATGAGCCCTCGATCAAAGCTTACTTATACGGATACCGTTGGCTGGCAAAAGGGTGTCCATACTTATGTCAGTGAACCATTATCCAATTTTACATCCGTTACGGTACTGGATACGAGTTTACCGCCAGGAAGATACCGTTTCATGATTGCTTTGGATGGAAATGCCGATGGCCGTCCGAATCCAATCTGGAGAGATTCCGTCATCGTGTGTGTTCAACTCGGAAGCGGCCCCCCAGAACCATACTATCAATGACCCTGAAAATGATGTATTAATTTTTCACATTGATTTATTAACCCTTATGAGTTCATTGTCCGGAAAACCATTGACCCTAAGAGCCTGTTTGAAAATTAGTTATTAATAATAATCAATCGTATTGAGCTGTTATTACAATGTTTTGTATTTCCTTCTCATGTGATAGATAACTTTTCTACAAACATAATTTACACATGAGGAAACCATGATATCATTGCCAGTTAAAATTTATGAAAGTGATTTGACCCCGGAACAATGTCGATATATCGAACTCTTGATGATGCCAAAAAGACCCTCAAAAGCTGGACGTCCAAAAGAATGGCTTGTCTATTTAATAATAAACGCCATTATGTATGTTGTCAGATCGGGATGTCAATGGCGAATGTTGCCTATTGGTTTTCCTCCGTGGCATACCGTATATTATCATTACAACAAGTGGTGTAAAAATCGTACATGGCAAAAAATTAATGATGCTCTGGTCCAAAAAGATCGCATGCGGTGCAAGCGCAAATCAACACCAAGTGCTTCTATTATTGATATTCAGTCGGTAAAAACCACTGAAGCGGGCGGTTCAAAGGGGTATGATGCCGGTAAAAAGATCAATGGCCGAAAACGTCATATCCTCGTTGATGTTGATGGTCGAATCATCGGTGCCACAGTTCACGAAGGTAATATCCAAGACCGGGATGGTGCAAAACTCCTGTTGGAAAAGTTGGAGGATAAATATCCAAGCCTGAAACTGATCTGGGCTGATGATGCCTATTCAGGCAAACTTATTCAGTGGGTTAAAGAAAATATCGACCTGGATCTTGAAATCGTTAAACGTTCAGATGATATCAAAGGCTTTCATGTCCTCCCTCGGCTTTGGGTTGTTGAAAGAACCTTCGGCTGGCTCAATAGATTCCAATGGTTGAGCAAAGACTTCGAGAATCTGTTCATAGTCAGTGAAAGTTTGATGTATATTGTTATGATATCAATTAATCTTGTTACTCATATAAAAATATTTAAAAATCAAAGTATGACTTTCATGTTTCATTATGGGCAAACCCAAAAAGAATACAAACAGATACCAGGCATGCCCATGCCAGTGGCCTGAATTTTTCAACCTTTAAAGGAGAATGACCATGGACAAATCCAACACATTAACCATATTGAAAAATGCATTTCTCATAGAAAGAAAAGGAAAAAGTCTTTACGAAAAAGCCATGGATCACGCAACAGATGATTCGGTAAAAGCCTTTTTCAAAGACCTTGCCGATGATGAGCAGGAACATATGAACATCCTGGAAAAACAGTTCAAAGCCTATATGAAAAACGGCAAATTCATGGCCGGCGGTTTTGAAAATGACGGCGGAGCCGTAACTCCGCCGGATATTCTTGATGACACCTTAAAAAACAGAATCAATGCTGCAGGCTTTGAAGCCACGGCAATTACCGCAGCCATCGGATTTGAAGACAAAGCTGTAAAAATGTACGCCCAACGGGCCAGTGAGGCCACAGACCCGGAAGAAAAAAAAATGTACCAACGGCTTTCGGCCTGGGAAAAAACCCATTTAAAGAAACTAATGGCCCTGGAAGCATCTTTGATTGAAAGCGTCTGGCACGACAACAGCTTCTGGCCGTTCTAAATTTTCTTTTGAACCTTTGCCATTTCCACCACCGGCAGGGGTTCAAAGGGTTTTCCTGGAATCAGGTTTAAAACTTTCTGGGGCATGCTGCGGTACAGCAACCGGACGGTCACAGTGGACCCTTTTCCAGGAAAAGTCGGCAGTTTGATGGTTTGGGTGACGCTCTGCTTTGCCTTTATCCTGTTGTCCGAAAGCACCTGCCTGGCCTTTGCAAGATTGATCACAGGATTGCCCTTTCCATCTCCAAAAACCGTTTGAAAGATCAGGGCATCTTTGGGCAGCAAATGCTTGTCATCCAGCACACCTGTCTGAAACCTTGTCTTACCTGCTTTATTCAGGATGGTGATTTCAAGCCACACTTGGCGAAGATCACCTACACCTGTAGGAATTGAGTGGCCAGCACCACTATTGGTGACCGTGACCTTCAGCTTTTTTTTCTTGATCCGGGAGGTATCAACCGACAGGGTGGCTGCATTTTGGAGCCGTTCAATTGCCATTTCACCTTTTATCTGTCCGTCAAATTTCCCCGGAACCGCAGCATTGGCACCCACAAAATAGTGGGTAAAAATATGGGGCCGTTCATCACTGTAATCGGTTGCAGATCCTGGATTTTCAGGCCTTGGAGTCGATCCTGTGGCAGGGATGCCCGGACGCTGGTACATATGGCATCCCTGGCATTCAACTCTTTTTTGCGGATCTGTAGAATTATAAGGACTGTTTTTCCATTCCGTGTATGTGGTTTCAAGATCAGTGCCGAATGCCACATGCTTTACATCATGGCAGGTGCCGCAAATTCTGGATTCAGTATGCAGCCCGGAGTATTTGGCCTCATGAAAATCAGGTTCACAATCATCAAAAGGCCCGTACTTGATGCCCGGATCATCTTCCCCCTGGCCAGGATTGAGTACAAGGCCATTATTATACATCTGCTTTATTTTGTAGGCAGAGTGGCAGTAATCGCACTGGATACCCTGTGCTGCAATCTCAGGCGTTTTGGACAAATCATCAGACACCTTTTTGGGAAATCCGGTAATATGCCCCACAGGAGTATGGCATTTTACACAGGATTCGGCTTCCTTTATCTCTTCCTTGTCTGTCAGGCCTTTGCGAAGAAATTGTGACACCCTTGAATAAACAGGATCTTTATGGGCCAGGTGATGCATGGAATTTTCCCATTGTTCAAAAATTTGGGAATGACATCCACTACAGGTGTCGGATGAAATAAATCGGTCAATCTCAATTGCACCTTCATCCATTGTATTTTCATCAATTGCATATTTTGGTGATGCAAAAAGCGGTGCTGCCGCCAAAAGAATGCCCCCGGAAACCACGGCCATTATTTTTTTTACCCTTCCCTTAAAATCCTGCATTTTTCTCCTCCTATGTTATTTTATAAACCCTCCTGGATATTCCTTTGTTTCCCCTTCCAGTGTCAGGACCGTCCAGTTTCCGTTTTCTTCTTTTGCTGCAACCAGGCAGTCCAGGCGGGTGCCGTCATTAAAGGTTATAAAACACTCACCTGTTTCATTCAAGGTGTTAACCTGGACAAATTTTTTGTCTTTTGCAATTTGTCGAAAGGTCTGTGCTGCTCTTTCAATGGCAAGGATTTTATTATATTCATCTTTATCAAGTGTCTTGATTTCCAAACGCAAGTCATTGATCTGCTTTTTCTGGTCTGCAATTTTGTTAATAACGGCTTCCATTTCCGTTTTATTATCAGATGGTATGGACAGCAAAATCTGTTTGTGCAGTTCCATATCAGCTTCAATAAAATTAATTTTTTGCAACAATCCTTTGATTTTTGAACTCATATTTCACTCTTCTTTTTTTGTTTTTGGTTCTTTGCCTGACCGGCACCTTATTTCTTATTGATTCATGACTTGCACAGGTTCCCTTTTTCAGCAGCCCTTTTATTGCCCCTGGCAATCCATTCCAGGAACCTGATCATGATATTTTTTTTGTTCTTTTTTTTCTCTTTCATGACCTTTTTCTCACCTCTTTTATAAACCGCTTACTCAATGAAATACCCGTGCCATTTTAAATTTCTTTCAAGCTTCCATTAATTCCATCATAATGTCAAGGGGCATAGGAGCCATTATTCGGGCAAATGTTTCTTGTTTTTAAACAGATCAATAACGCATAAAAAAATTCTGGTATTTTATCAATGTCTCATGTAGAGTTTGCAATGCATCTGGGGCGGGAACACACCCTGGGAAAGCTAATGTTTTTTTTGCAAAACAGAAACATACAAAAGGCAGGAACCACATGAAATATGGAGCAATGAATTTTCCGATCAAACCGGTACTTGAGGAGCTGGAAAAAATTTCAGGCCTGGGGTTTGATTATCTTGAACTTACCCTGGATGCGCCCTATGCCCATTACACAAAAATCCTGGAAATGGAAAACAAGCTTGTCCATGCCCTTAAACAGCATTCAATGGGACTGGTATGCCATCTGCCCTCATTTGTCTATACAGCGGATCTTACCCCGGGCATCCGTGAGATCTCTTTAAAGGAGATGATCCATTCCCTTGAAACAGCCGCCCGGATCGGTGCCCAAAAAGCGGTGCTGCACCCAAGCTATATCAGCGGATTAGGAACTTTAGCAATGAAAACAGCCGAAGATTACGCCCACCAAAGCCTTTGCACCATCATGAAACAAGCCGATCATCTGGGAATACAGCTGTGTTTTGAGAACATGTTTCCAAATTACCACTCATTTTTCGATCCCAGCCATTTTGCACGAATTTTCAAAGAATTTCCCGATCTGAAAATGACCCTTGATGCCGGGCATGCCAATATTGATGATCCCGGCAAAACAAAATTGTATGAATTCATTCAACGATTTTCCGACCGGATCAGGCATATTCACATCAGTGATAATTCCGGCAAAACAGATGACCATGCCAGGGTCGGAAACGGCACTGTTAATTTTAAAAAATTTATAAGACTGCTCAAGCAGTCAGGCTACGATGATACCATCACCCTTGAAATTTTCTCCCCGGATACAAAGGATCTGGTCAAAAGCCGTGATCAAATAGCATTATTGGTTAACTCGGCTTAAAATATACAAAGCCATATTATCGATCCAAAAAAAAGTTCTTTATTGTATTGAATATTCAAGAATCAATGGTTCTGTAATTTTTTTTCACCTGAATTGAAAAAATTTAGAAATATGTCAATCAATGGTTAGGCAAGTCCTGTAACAGGGATTGATGTCTCAATAATTTCTGATTTTAATATTTTATGGGTATAGATATTTTTTGTGTGTACATATTCGCTATTTGAATCAAATTTCAATCCTCTTTCCAATGGCTCGATCCAATTTGGCAACAGCATTCAGATAGCCATACAACGACTGGAAATAGTTACTTTGCGCCTGAGTCAGATCGGCTCTTGCGTCGAGTACTTCCGTTGATGTGGCGACCTGCTGCCTATATCCCAAACAGGTTATCCGTGAATTTTCCCTGGCTGAGGTCAATGAAGCCCTGGATGTTTTAATATTATTCCTGGCTACTTTGCAGTTCAGATAGGCATCTTTAATTTCCAGTTTTATCTGATCCACTGCCAGCCGAATTTGTTTTTTAAAGGCTCGTTTATCAGCTTTAGCACTGGCAATCTTTGATTTTCTTTTAGACGCGTCAAACAGGGTCCATGTTGCGTGTACTCCAATCAGAGCATTGTGATCATTGTAATAGTCATTATCTTGGGCTGCCAGAGAGTCTCCATCCTGTTGATAACTGCCGAAAAGAGATACTTTCGGATAATAATCACTTTTCTCCAATTTAACCGCTTTTTCAAAAACTTCCAACATCAGATGCATGGCCTGCAAGACCGGCCGGTTCTGCAATCCGTATTCAACAAGTGATTCCAGCCGGTAATCTTTTTCAGTCACCGTAACAATATCCTCGATTTCCGTCTGTTGGTTGATCTCATATGCTAGCCAACGGTTCAGATCTGATACGGCAAATTCCAGACCGGCCTTGGCCTGTTCCCTATTCTGAACCGCATTGGCAAGGGTAACCTGTGTTCTGAGCAAGTCGTTGCGCCGGGTTAACCCTCTTTGATAAAACCGCCGGGCATCATTTTCATGGGCCGTAAGGTAATCTACCGTATCGTCAGTAACATCAAGAATTTTCCGAGCCAGCAGCAATTGATAATATGCTTTTTTAACCCCTTTAACGACATCCAGACAGGTCCGTATCTTATCTTTTTTTTTAATTTTGACATTCAGCTTGCTTATCTCATAGTTTGTAGAAAGAGCAAACCCGGCAAACAGGGGTTGTGACACGGTAATATCCCAATAATACTGGTTGCTGTGAGCCACCTGAACCTGTCTGTTATTTTGCACCATGTAGGGATTATTCGCCAGTGTCGTAAAGTTGTAATTGGCCTTAATGGCAGGCAGGAGATCAGCCTTTATACTCAGCCTGTCAAAATCCGCACCTTTCAGATTTTCCTCAGCCTGTTGAACTGCGGCAAAATTTCGAACGGCTATGTCAACTGCCTTTGATAGAGAAAGCACAGGATGGTTATGACCCTCTGCATATAAAGTTGTTTTGCAAAAAATACAAATCGCCATTAAAATTAAAAATATTAATTTGATTTTATACATCTCATTTTTTTCCTTATTTAAACAATGATTTATGACAGTCCTTTTTCGCTTCTTGTTTTTGTCAGATCCGAGTGCTTGTGAATTTTTTGTGTTGCTTGTCTCCTTTTGGATTTCATCACCAGCCAGTAAAGCACAGGCACAATAAAAAGCGTCAGAATCATTCCAAATATCAGTCCGACCGAAAGAACGGCACCTAATGGTGCCCATAGCGGGGAACCACCGATAATCATGGGGACCACCCCGGCTGACGCTGCAACCGATGTAAGAAAAACAGGCCGCATACGTCGCTTTCCTGCATCCAGAGCCACCGAACGCACATCTTTTCCGCTGCCGGCGAGCAGTTTGTCCGCATATTCAGTAAGAATGATGCCGTTCCTGACCACGAGTCCGCTGAGGCTGATCACACCAATAAATCCTGTAAAGCAAAAAGGATTATTGGTGATATAAAGCCCGAATATAGCGCCAAACCAGCTAAGAGGAATGGTGATCATGATGATTACTGTTTTTTTCAACTCCTTAAACTGAAAAAGCAGGACCATAAAAATAAGGATAAGGCTTGTGCCCAGTGCGGCTGCAAATTCCCCCATGGTCTCTTTTTCATCCTCCAGCTCTCCGCCATAGTTGATGCTGATTCCCAAGGGAAGATCAATGGCTTTGATTTGCGGCATGACCTCTTTTAGAATCTCATTGGGCATTCGCCCCATCTGGGCTTCACTGCGAACCGTCAAGGTACGCACGCCATTCCTGCGCCTGATTTTTCCAGTCTGCCACTCGGGCACCAGCCGGGCGATCTGCCGAAGCGGAACGGCAGCACCTGTTGCAGGTGAGGTCACATAGGCGTTGGCGATATCTTCAAAATCCATACGGCTTTCTTGATCAAAACGCAGAAAAATATCTACAGGGTTATCACCTTCCCAAAGAATCGACACAGCAACTCCTTTAAAACTAAGAGCCAGTAATTGAGCAATGCTCTGGCTGCTGAACCCCAGGCGGTTGGCAATATCTTCATCAACCTTAACACCGATATCGTAGTAATCTTCTCTGAATGTTGTTCTGACAAAATTGGTCCCGATTGTATTTTTAAAAATTTGTTTGATCTGCTCCCCGATTTTTTTGATGCCTGCAAGATCGTTCCCAACCACCCTGACCTCAATAGGGGCATCCACAGGCGGACCCTGCTGGAGCTGTTTGATCAAAACCTGACCGTCTGGAAGAAAATCCGCCAACTCAATCAGTAATTTGTCAACCAGTTCCTGTGTGGCCTGGTTTGAAACAGTGTTGATGAGCATCTGGGCGTAATTCTTGTCCGGCATCTGAGGCGCATAGGTCATATAAAACCGGGGGGACGCAGTCCCTACAAAACTAACCGCTTCCGTCACTCTCTTATCTTCACGAAGAAACTCTTCAATTTTTCTTACAGCCCGGTCCGTAGTTTCCAGATTAATCCCCTGGTTCATATAGATCTCCAGGCAAAACTGGTTCCTCTCGACTATTGGAAACATCCTGACCGGTAAACAGCTCATTAGCAAAACAGTAGCGACAATGGCCAGAAAACCGATAAAAAGGGTGATACCAGGTCGTTTAAACGCCTTGAGCAATGCAGCGTCATAAAAGGCCTGCAACCGGTCCAAAACCGAAAATTTCGTCTTCTTTACAGTTGCAGAATGCAATCCGCTTTTAATAAAAAAACAGCACAACAAGGGCGTTAGAAAAATGGCAATAAAAAGAGACACCACCAGTGCAACTGCAACTGCAACAGGCAGTGTGAAAAGAAATTCTCCAGCATTCCCGGACAAAATTATATTCATAGGGATAAATGCGCAAATAATGGCTATCGTTGCTGAGAATACAGGTACAAACAAATCGGTGGCACTCTGCCATGCCGCATCCCATGGAGTGATTCCATGATCAAGGCGTTCAATATAATCATCGACAATGACAATGGCATTATCGACCACCATGCCCAGAACAACGATCAGGCCGGCCAGTGTCATCTGCTGCAGATCAATCTTGAAAAAATCCAGAAAAGCAAAGGTGATCATGATGGCGATGGGTATCGCCAACGCGGAAACCAAAGCAACACGCAAGGGCAAAAGGATCATCATCACCAGGATCACCGCGATGATAGCGATGAGAAACTCTTTGAGAAAATGCATGATGCTATGATCTACGACTAATGGCTGGTCAACAATTTTTTTGACCCGAACGTCTGACGGCAGACGTTTTTTTGCAAGTTCAAGTCTTTTGTCGACCTTCTGGCCGAATTCGACAATATTATACCCCGCCTGCATCTCCACCGAAAGCATCAACACCTTGGTGCCGTTGACCCGGATAAAAGAATCCGGCTCCTCGTACCTGCGCTCCACACCGGCAACATCTTTTATTCGAACAATTTCCCCCTTTGGTGTGATATAGACCTGCTGTTCTCGTATCTGGTCAACTGAATCATACAGATCGCTCGTGTGGATCTGGATTTGCGAACTTTCGGACTTTATCTCTCCGGCATAATTGACGGTATTCATTGATTGCAAGGCCTCAATAATCTGAGTCAGACTCACGCCGTACCGGGAGAATTTCTGTGAATTGCTTGTAACGTAGAACTGTTCTTTTTGCTCCCCATACCGTTTGAGCTTAGAAACAACTAAAAGGGGCCTTAACTCATCTTCAATGATTTCAATATAATCTTTCAGTTCGGCATAGGTGTGACGATCCGATTCAACAGCTATCAGCAGAGCTATCGTATCACCAAAATCACTGTTGATGATCGGCCCAACCGTTTCCGGCGGTAAACTCGCAGCTTTCAATTCATATAGGTCATGGCGGAGTTTTGACCAGAACCTGTCTCTATTTTTAACCCAGCCTTGCAGCTCAACTTGTATGATCGACAACCCGTCCGAAGTTCTCGATTCGGTTTCATCTTTTTTAACTTCTTTGTAACGAAAAAGGTACTCTTCAATTTTTTTTGTCACCTGCTCTTCAACCCGGATCGCTTTTGCGCCCGGATAAGTCATGATGATCAGGCCTTGCCGAATCGTCATTTCAGGATCTTCTCTTCGTGCCATATGCATCAAAAAAAAAACACCGACCGCCACAAGAACAACTGTTATCAACAGGGTAATCTGACGGTTTTTCATGGATGCTTCAACGATATTCATTGTATATGCCTTTAGCTTAATTTTTCTGTTTAGTTACAGCAGTTGACCCGTCTTTGTCTGTTAACTCCATTACCGTGATTGGTGAGCCATCAGTTATTTTATGCTGTCCTGCAACGATAACGACATCTTCCGCATTTAATCCCTCTTTGATTTCTATCTCATTTCGGAAAACAGAACCTGGAAATACCCGCTGTCGAAAGGCAGTTTTTTTCTCTTGGTCAACCAGAAAGACATAGGTCAGATTATCAGCATCCCGGACGATCACTTTTCCTGGAACCGTTAGCATTGTAATGGTTTTGTCGGTAATAATTTGTGCCCTGGCAATCATCCCGGCACGAAGGACATAATCCGGATTTAAAAGCTCAATTTTTACTTTGTAGCTTCTGGTTCTCGGTTCCGCCATAACCCCGATCAGAGTAACCTTACCCTCGACAACACGTTCATCAAGGGCCTTGATGACGACAAATGCTTTCTGCCCCAGGGCAACCTTTCCAATTTCCGATTCCGGCACTGAAACCCTGGCATAGATCCTGTCGGTCTTCACAATGGTAAATACCGGTATCCCATTAGAGACGGTCTGACCCAATTCAACATTCTTTACGCCGATAATTCCCGATATCGGGGATAATAATTTCGTATCCCTTACCTTTTTCTTTGCAATATCCCGGGATGCTTTTGCCTGGTCAAGACCCGCTTTAATTTTGATGAAAGCCTTTTCAGCAATCGCACCATCTTTGTATAGCGGCAACAACCTATCGTGGGCATCCCGTGCCTCGAACAATTGAGCCTCAGCAATTTCCAAGTTACTTCGGTAGTCATTGATTTCAACTTTGGCCAAAATACGACCCTTTTTTACATGATCGCCCTCATCTACATATACGCGATCAACTTTACCCGACACCAGAAAACTTATAGGTACTGTTTTGTCAGCCTCAAGAATCCCGCTGACAACTATCTTTTCTTTGACAGAGATACTGGTAACTTTCTTTGCAAAGACCTGTCTCTTTGCCGGAGGCTGAACAGCCCCGGTTTCGTTTACCTTGCAGGCCATCAGGCAGGTCAGCATGAACACCACGGCCCAGAGAACAAAAGGCCTGACGCTGACAATTGCAATCCATCCGCTTTTTCTCATTTGCATGTCTCCATACCAATTTTTAAAACACAACCATTGTATTAGCCAAAAGCATACCAACATGGAATGCTATTAAAATACAGATAGTTATCAAATAGATGCTTATCGAATCTACCGAATAAAACAGTTTTTTCTTTCATATTAGACAGATTCGACATATAACTATCTAATAAAACAGCTTTAAAAAGGTGATTTATGAAAAGAAATGATATGGATTTTTTCCATCAGGCCACTAAAAAAATATGCGGCAGCCTTAATATTCATAGCGTTCTGGACAGATGCCTGAAATTTCTAAAAAATTTCATCCCTCTTGACAGCATTGGAATGAACATTTATGACCCCAACACACAATCTCTTGTGAACGTTGCAACAACAAAATCATCGGGACTCATCCCGATCAAATCATCCATAGCCCTGCCTGAAAAAGCCAGGCAATTTATAAAAGAACAAACGGGCAAGTCAGTGGTGATTCTCAATCATCCGGAAAAACACATCGTAGGACAGCACATTTGGAAGGCCTTTGGCAAAAAGAAAATATCTGAAATGGTACTCCCGCTTGAAATTGAAAACAAAGGACTGGGGGTTATTATCTTTTCAGCAAAAGGATTTGATCAATATAATTCAGAACATGCAAGGCTCCTGAATCTATTGCATGACCCCTTTGCCATGGCCCTGGCCAACGCGTTAAAGCACCAGGAAGTTCTCAGGCTTAAAGATCTTCTGGCCGACGACAACCAATATCTGAACAACCAGCTGCATCATATTTCAGGTGATGAAATCATCGGCAGCAATTCTGGATTGAAAAATGTTATGGAAATGGTGAGGCAAATTGCCCCTTTAAAAAGCCACGCATTGCTTATAGGAGAAACCGGTGCGGGTAAGGAAGTAATTGCGAATGCCATTCACTATTCATCCCCAAGAGCCAGTGGGCCTTTCATTAAAGTCAATTGTGGCGCTATTCCTGAAAACCTCATAGACAGTGAATTGTTCGGTCATGAAAAAGGAGCTTTTACCGGTGCCTTCACACAAAAAAGAGGACGTTTTGAAAGAGCAAACAAAGGGACTCTTTTTCTGGATGAAATCGGAGAACTGCCCCTTCAGGCTCAGGTTCGTCTCCTCAGGGTCCTACAAAACAAAGAAATAGAACGGGTTGGAGGGTCTCAACCTATCCAGGTGGATATAAGAATCATCACGGCCACCCATAGAAATCTCCAGGAAATGATCCGTAAGGGAAAGTTCAGGGAAGATCTTTGGTTCAGGTTAAATGTTTTTCCTATTAACATCCCCCCGCTGCGCCAGAGAAAATCGGATATTCCAGCCCTTACTCGATATTTTATGGAGAGAAAGGCCAGAGAAATGAACTTCCGTAAACGGCCAGTACTTGCGCCTGGTGCCATGGAAAAACTTCAGGCCTACAACTGGCCTGGCAATGTAAGGGAGTTGGAAAATCTGGTTGAACGTACTATTATTCTGGGAATGACTGGTAAACTGAGAAAGCCACTCAAATTTGAAGAGCTTCACCCCGTATCCACTAATGGTATCGACCAAATAAATTTTATTCCTACCCCGGACCTGTTACCTTTAAATAAAGCCATGAAAACCCATATCCGAAAAGCACTCAAAATGGCAGACGGAAAAGTGGAAGGAAAGGATGGAGCCGCCGCAATTTTGGAAGTCAATCCCAGCACCCTCAGAAACAGAATGAAAAAGTTAGGCATTTCCTATGGACGTAAAGGCAAATCCAATGCCAACATAGATTAAGAAAATCGGCATTCTTCATATCACCTCAAAAGTATGTCACACTTTTTGAGGAGTGATTCCCGAATTAGTATTAATGCCTGGGGGCGGGGATTCAGAACTTTGCGACGCTCATCCCATGAACGGTGAATCAAAAATATCACACGAGTTTTTTTGAAAAAGCAAACGGGTTTTCAACACCACGACAATTGGCTTCAAAACTTTTTAATAGCCGCCTCATTGAGAGGCAAAAGAATTGCCCCCCCAAATCCGTTATAATAAGCATATTAATCCTTATCATTTTTGTTGATAGACGCCTGTTCTTCCAGTTTCCGCATTCAGGCTGATCAAGGCCAGCCGGTACTGGATATAGCTTGTAGCAACCGATCCTGCGGCTCGCACCAGATCTGTCTGGGCCTCGTTCAGGCGGGTAAGGGTTGCGGCTCCTGCACGATAGGATTTTTCCACATGGGTCCGAATGAGGCGGGTGAGGTCCTGGATTTTCTGCTGGCGCCTGAAGTCTTCCAAGGCGGCGTTGGCCGTCTCTATATGCCTGTGAAGGGAAGACTCAATGGCCAGCAGTGTTTGTTTTTCCTTTTGTTCAATCGTCCGGATATCAGCGCTAATTTCATCAATTTTTGCCCGGATGCGCCCCCCGGTGTAAAGATCCCAGGTTGCAGATATTCCGGCATAAGACTGATGTTCCTCTTCAGTGACTGTTCCCCGACCGTTTATATACTGGTAGTCATGGCCTGCAATAAAAGAGAGTCTGGGATAATACCCGCCTTTTTCAGCACGGAGGCGCTGCTCCAGGGCCTTGATATTCGCCTTGATGGCCTTGAGATCGGAACGATGCTCCAAAGCATATGCGTATTCAGTATCCCAGGCAAGTAAGGGTTGTGCCAGGGTATCAATATGAGCGGCAACCGGGGTCATGCCGGAAGCGAGCCTAGCATCTTTCATTCCCATCAGCTCGGCCAGGACCGTGCATGTGACAGTGAAATCCCGTTTTGCATTGCGAACGTCACTTTCGGCCATGAGCGCTTTGACTGAAAAATTGAGCATTACCGATTCCGGGCTGGTGCCGATGGCCCAGCGTTTGCGGGCATCTTCTTCGAGTTTAAGGTTAAACTGCTGATTTTGTTGTGCTATGGTCATGATTTCCACGGTCAGCTGGGCCTGTAAAAATGCCGTTGACACGGCTTTCAACAAAAGCCGCCTGGTATCTGCCAGAACCTGCTGCGACTGATCAACAGCATAATCAGAAGCAAGAATGGCGGCTTGTCTGGCAAATCCGTCAAAAATCAGCCAGGTAAAACTGACGCCGGCAGACCAGTCGGCAAAATCATCGGAAATCCGCATTGTCTGTGCCCAGTCCGGCTGAATTGTTGCGTCCACTGCCTGGGCAGCACCTTTGGCTGAAATCACCGGTTTCCAGGCAGACCTGGCCTGCTCCAGTACCGCAGCGGCAGCCAGAATCCTTTGCCTTGCCTGCTCAATGCCAGGATTATTTTCCATGGCCATACGGCAGGCATCTTCCAGAGTAAGCCCGCCCCGGACATCGGACATGCCTGGTTGTGCTGCATGAGCATTGACGACAATATTCATGGAAAAGAAAAAGACAAACAAAAAGAAAAAAGATTTCATTATAATTTCCTTATAGAAACCGGGTTTCCGCCTTAATGGCGTACATCAGGCTGTAAAGAACCGGCACTATGATAAGGGTTAAAAATGTAGCAGCAAACAGACCGCCCATAATTGTAACTGCCATGCTGGAAAAAAGCGGATCAAACATCAAAGGCGCCATGCCCAGGATGGTGGTGCCGGACGCCATGACAACAGGCCGCATACGGCTGACCGACGCATCAAGGATGGCTTTGTAGGGGGCAATACCCTGTGAGAGAAAAATTTCAATCTGCTCAATGAGTACAATAGCATTTTTAATGAGCATACCGGACAAACCCAGAAACCCAAGGATTGCCATGAATCCGAAAGCCAGATTTGTGACCAGAAGCCCTGCCGTGATCCCGACAAGGGACAAGGGAACTGTCAAAAAGATGATCAGGGGGCGGCGAATGGAATTAAAAAGCCATACAACAGTCACGAACATGCAAAGCAGGCAAAGGGGAAATATTTTTTTCAAAGGTTCGCGGCCTTCCACAGACTCTTTGTGTTCTCCTGCCCACTCCATGGTATAACCCGGAGGCAGCACAATCGCCTCAATCTGTTCTTTTATCTGATTTCTCAACGGATCAGCAAGCCCTTGTACAGGATTGCACCGAACCGTAACAGCCCGCTGCTGTTCACGGCGCTGGATCAACGGCCATTCCCATTCCGGATGAATACCGGTTATCACCTGGCGTATGGGAACAAATGTCCCGGCAAGAGAACTCCACACCTGGATATTGCTCAGGTTATCCACAGAAGTTCTTTCTGATTCAGGGGGCCTGGTAATAATAGGCAAAAGCTCATCATTTTCCCGGTACAGGCCCACGGCAATCCCGTTGAAATTCCACTGCAAAGCCGTGGCAAGATCCTGACGGGTGACACCTATACGGCGGGCCTGGGTCTCTGAAAATTCAGGGCGGATAACCCTGACCATCTGCCGCCAGTCCGTACGGATATCACGGATGTTGGCTGTGGCCTGCATAATGTCAAGGGCCTTATCGGACAAGGATTTGAGTACTTGTATATCAGGTCCGCGAAACCTGAGTTCCACAAGGTAAGGAACAGGCGGACCATTGACAATTTTCAAACAATAAGGCTCTGAATCAGGAAAGTTTGTTTCAAGATATTGATTGGTCTGCCGGATCAGGCGGTCAATTTCCCTGTATTCGTCCACCTCCACCAAAAGCTGCCCATAGGCGGCATTGGGACTCTGGTAAGAATATGAAAGAATAAACCGCATTGCACCTTCACCCACAAAAGATGTAATATTTTTTATGCCGTCCATGGTACTCAGATGCTTCTGTATATCGTCAAGATCCCGGGATGTATGGGAAATATGCGTTCCCTGTGGTTTCCATAAATTAACGTAAAAATATCGCTGGGTGGCGTTGGGAAAAAATGATTGAGGAATCCTGCCAAAACCGATAATGGCTGTCACCAGCAGGACAACCGTCACGATCCCGGTTAAAGTCCAGTGTTTGATGCAGTAATGAAGCATCCGGCGGTAGAACCTGAACCAGGGGCGGTCATATGGAGCGGCTTTAAAATCCGATTCCCGGACTTTCAAAAACCAGACACAAAACAAAGGCGTTATGGTTACGGCCAAAATCCAACTCATCAAAAGGGATATGGCTATAACCTGGAACAGACTCCGGCAAAATTCGCCAACATCTCCCGGAGCATATCCAATGGCTGCAAAAGAAAGGATAGACACAATTGTTGCACCAAACAAAGGCCACTGGTTTTCCTGCACCACTGTTTTTGCGGCATCTTCCGGTTTTTTCCCACGCTGCATCCGCACCAGGATGCCGTCCGCAATAACAATGGCGTTGTCAACCAGCATACCCAGAGCCAGGATAAGGGCTCCCAGTGAAATCTTATGAAGATCAATGGACATCAAGGACATGCCGATAAAAGTTCCCAGGATGGTCAAAAGCAATATAATGCCTATGAGCAGACCGCTTTGCCACCCCATAAACAACATCAGCAACACAATAACAATTACCAAGGCTTCAACAAGGTTTAAAAGAAAAGCATTGACAGATTCTGTGACAATGTCGCTTTGATAATAAATAATATTCAACTCAATATCATCGGGTAACTTTTCTTTTAAATCCGCAAGCTTCTGTTTTACCGACTTGCCCATGGTAATGACGTTGCCGCCGTCAATGGTTGAAATACCCATGCCAATGGCAGGCTGACCATTATATCTCATTATATTCCTGGGAGGGTCTGTATATCCCCTGTAAATTTCAGCAATATCGCCAAGGCGGATCAACCCGCCTGCTCCACCCACAAGGAGATCTGCAATCATTATTTCATTCTTGAATTCTCCGGTTGAGGTTATGCGCATATACTCGGTGTCCACATCCACCCGGCCGCTTTGCTGAACCAGATTCTGACTGTGCAGTATCCGGCCCACCTGTTCTAAAGACAGACCCAGTTCCGCCAGTTTTGATCGTTGAAATTCTATGTAAACCGCTTCCTGGCGGGTTCCCCAGAAATCAATTTTAGCCACATCCTCACACAGCAGCAGTTCTTTTTTCAGGTAATCGCCAAACTCCTTGAGCTGCGCATAGGTGTAATCTTTTCCGGTAATGGCAAAAAACTGGCCATACACATCTCCAAAATCATCATTAACAATGGACGGACCTGCTCCCGGCGGCAGTCGATTCTGGATATCACTAATTTTACGCCGAAGCTCATCCCATATCTGGGGCAGTTCCCGGCTTTTGAACCGGTCTTTCATATCCACATAAACAAAAGAAACCCCTTCACTGGAAGTACTGTAAATCTCTTTGACCTGGCCCATGGATTTGATGGCTTCTTCGATGCGGTCCGTAACTTCTTCTTCCACTTCCAGAGGGCTTGCACCTGGATACCGGGTAACGATCAGGGCAGTTTTAATGGTAAAGGTGGGGTCTTCCAGGCGACCCAATCCCTGAAATGACACCATGCCGATTCCAACCAGCAACAAGGTGATAACAACCATGAGCGTGCGTTTTCTTAACGCAAAAACAGCAAGATTCATCCATGCTTCCTTTTAGTTTATGCTTTCTTCATTCCGGTCTTTAGAGGCGATATTCGTTAAAATCATATCCTGGGTAATAAAATCCATACCCTGGATTACCACCAGATCACCGGGTGCCAGACCTTGTTTGACGCAGACCCTGGAGGCACCGTTCAAGCCCCCCAGTTTTACGGCATGCCTGGCTGCAGTTTTGGTGGACTCATTAAAAAGCCATACAGCCGATCCATTACCGCCATGATTTATCACGGCCCTTGCAGGAATTGTAATAACGTCAGGACCGATGGTTTGCTCTGTCCATGCAACCTGTGCCGTCATTCCCGGCAAAATCCGGATATCTTCGGGCGCGCCCATAAGAAAGGTCATTTCATAAGTTCGGGTCAATGCATCTGCCTGAGTATTCCATTCTTTCAGATGCCCAGGAAAAGCACGGTCTTTAAGGCCTGGAAAGGTTATGATTCCAGCCTCCCCCCTTGTCAGTGACCTATGGATAATTTCGTTTTCAGGCACGTTAATGGTGATCTCAAGCTCTGAAATATCGTGAAGTTTAAGAACAACCTGTCCGAGTTCAACCATTTCATGATTTTCAACCAGCTGGGAAGTGATAATACCGTCATAGGGTGCGGTAAGCGTGGTATATTCCAATTGATGACGGGCGGTTTCAAGTCGGGCCATGATCTGTTGGGCAAATGCCCTGGCTGATATGTAGGCTGTGGAAGCATGATCAAAATCCGCCTGTGGAACAACTTTTCCCTGGAACAAAAGCTTGACCCGCTCAAGATCCTGGCGAGCGTTTTTTTCCCGGGCCATTGCCCCATCCAGTTGTGCTTCAAGAATTTTAATATTATCATTAAAATCTTTGGGATCAATCTGCATCAGCATTTGACCTTTATTTACACGGTCTCCCGGCATGACGTTCACCCCGATCAAAGGACCGCCTATCCTGAAGGCAAGCTGGGTCTGCTTGACCGCCTGAGTGCTGCCCGGATAGGTTGTGTTGCGTTTCAAGGGCATCATCTCTACCGCCTCCACCCTGATTGAATGGTGTTTCCGGCTGATCTGTTCAGGTTCGGACTGCAATGCCACAGCATTGCCAAATCCGGTACTTAGCTGCATGATAACAAAACCTGTCCCAATGGATACAACAAGCAGAATCATAAAAACAACTGTCTTTTTTTTCATTCTATTGTCCTCGCATAAAGTGTTTTATCGGTAGGCAGCCCCAGCAGCAACTGGGTCTGAACGACAATGAGATCTTCAATTTTCTGAAGATAGGATTTTGAATAAGTCTCTTTTTCCAAATAGATTAAAATACTATAAGAATTATCCGCATGGAAAAAGATTGGTGTTTTCATGACCATGGTGTGAACAAAGGTATCCTCGTCCGACAGATCAGGTTTTATGAGTTTAAACAATTGTTGGGTAATTTTAATTTCAGGCTCTATCAGTTCCTGGTGCAGCATTTCCCAGAGTTCATCCTTGTGCTGCATGGTCTGATAGATTATTCGGCTGTGCCACCAGGGTTTTTTTGCATTGAAAATGACTGAAATGCTCCTGTGAACCATCCGCCTTATGGCCTTTGCCTGAATCTCGGGCAGGTGCAGCCGGCCTTCAAATTCTTCCAACACCTTTTCAGGGGGGTACTCCCGGCTGGCACGGGTGGCTGAACGAATAACAGCTTTAAACAACTCTTGTTTGGACTTGAAATGGTAGTGGATACTTCCGATATTGCGCTGTGCCCTGTTGGCCACAGCCCTGATGGATACATTGGAAAATCCGTTCAGGGCCGCAAGTTCTCCTGCGGCTGAAATCAAAATCTCCCGTGTCTGGTCGCCGCTGGTGTAGGTTGCCATGAAAAACTCCTTTTAACCTTTGTGTCTAAAATGCAATTTGAGATTTATCAAACAGCATATGCTTGTCAAATTTATACGATTGACCAAATTCATACATTTGACTTAATTTGTCAAGAATCTTTTTTATCTGTTATTTTTTTTAAAGAATTTCAGGGTTGCAGGAGTCTGCCATTGCAGTTTTTAAGTGGTGTTAAATTCTCAAGAAAAAACCTTGCTCAAAATACCATTTCCTCTTTAAAATCAACCTTGCCGTTTTCTACAAAAATCCTTACCAGGTAAAGGTGCATATCTTTATTGCCGCAGTTTTCATAATACAAAAACATGTTGTCATCCTTGGGGTGATTACAAGAAGACAACGTGCCGCACATATATTGCGTAAAAGATTGACCGTTATAAAGATCCGTGGTTCTCATCAGTTCCATCTCATGGGTGTGGCCGCAAAAAACGCTTTCAATTTTATGCTGGTGTACAAAATCAATCAGCAAAGCTGAATTTCGCAAAGGACATTCGTCCGTACCCAAAACAGAGTGATGGGTCATCAGAAAAGCCAAATCATATTCCAATTGATTGATTTCTTTTGATACGGCTTTGAGAATTTCTTCCTCAACATAACCTTCATCGCTGTAAAGCTCATTTGTATCTATACTGATGATCAAAAATTTTTTATTTTTCAGTGAAATGGTTTTAATAAAATTTATATCTGTGAAATTATCACGAACCTTGGTTATTTTCCGGTTTAAAAACAGATGTTTCTTTTTCGTTTCAGCCATTTCAGGGATGTAAATCACCTTTGGATTATAAATATATTTTCTAAAAAGTTCATGGGAACGCATATTTCTTTTGTCATGGTTCCCGATGATGGATATGATATTTTTACATTCAATGGACTTTAAAAACCGGCCTGCTTTGGCATATTCATCCTCAAGACCATCGGTTGTACTGTCTCCGGTATTAATAACAATATCAGTTTTATATGAATTGATTTTTTTCAGCAAAACTTTATTATTCCCATCCCAGTGGCGGGGACCAAAATGCAGATCGGAAATATGCAGGACGTTCATGTTGTGACTCCTTATCGAAACCAAAATTAATATGGATATTTGACTGAACTCTGAGCTTTTAACAGGCTGTTGTCAAGACTTACCCCTGATCAACCGACAACATGCCATACAATTATTTTTAAAAAAGGTCACATGTGACTTATTGATCAAATATGACCTTTTTTAAAGATTTTGTTTAAAATATTAGTTGCCGACCATCTTGAGCTTTTATCCTAACAAATCAGACACATAAAAGAAGACTACCTGGTTGGCGTGATAGTGGCACAATGTTTGCTATTAACAATTGTGTTATCGCTGACAATGACTATTATTTTTTTTTAATCCGGGTTAAACTGGCAGTTTATTTATCCATCCTGCTCATAACCTCATTTCAGCGAAAGAGCTTATGAATATACAAGAATGTTTTGTAAAGAAAACAAACAAGCCGATAATTTAATATAAAAGTCTTAAAGAATTCACACAGAGACTTTCAATTAAAACAATTACCTACAACAATTGTGTCGAAAAGGTCATATGTGACCATCGACAAAAAAATGTATTTTTAAAAAAAGGGAATGTCATGGCAGACAAGGGGAAAAAAGACAAAGGAAAACGAGAAGACCAGAAAAAAGGGAAACTCACACCCAAAGAAAAAAGAAAATTAAAAAAGAAAAGTTAATGTTTCCCATTTTCTTAAATGGCGCCACCTTTAATAAGGAGAAATGAATTCGGCATGAAGACAATCACGAAAAAAATCGTACAGGTATTGGTTGATGAGCCTGAGTTAGTATGCGTTACAGAAATCTGCGGAAAGAACATATCCATACTCGAGTTGCAGGTCTCCAAATCAGATGTTGGAAAAGTGATTGGCAAGCAAGGCCGGACAGCAAACGCATTGAGGATCATTTTAAGTGCGGTTTCAGCCAAAGCAAAAAAACGGGTTGTGCTTGAAATTATAGATTAATTTCAAGTTTTCTGACTTTTTCCCAAGAGGAGATCTTCAATGATCGCTGTCAAAATTACCCTGGAAGTGCTTCCGGAAAAAAAACTGGAAGTGATGCAGACTCTTACCTCGCTGATCAAACCAGTGGGAAAGGAACAAGGTTGCAAAAGCTATTATATTGCCTGCGATATCAATGACAAAAACTGCTTTTGCATATTCGAAGAATGGAAAACCCGTGAAGATTTGGATCATCACATCAAGTCCCTAAGATTCGGCGTATTACTGGGGACAAAGACCCTTTTACGGAATCCTTTGAAAATAAGGATATACTCCGTTATCCGAACACAAGGCATGGAAGCAGTAGAGGCGATAAGAGCCAAACGAGCATTATAAATGCAAATAAAATAATCTTTAAAAAAGGAGATCCATGATAGAACAAAAAAATTATTATAAACAAAAGAAACGTATCACGACAGCCCTGCTACTTGCAGCCGGCACAGGAAGCCGCCTGCTTCCCCTGACAAAAAGCTCTCCCAAGTGCATGACAATGGTAAATGAACTTTCCATACTGGAGAGATTGATCAAAAACCTTAATCAGAATGGTTTCAAGCGTCTGGTTGTGGTCACGGGACACTTAGAAGACTGTATCCGCAACTTTTTGGAAGACAGGGCTGGCAACCTTAAAATCGAATATGTATTCAGTCCTTTGTACAAGACAACGAATAATATATATTCTTTGTGGATGGCACGAAAAACAATCAATGAACCGTTCATGCTGATCGAAAGTGACCTTGTCTTTGACACTTTATTGTTAAAGGATATGCTTTATCCTGACAGAATAGCCGTTGCAAGCATAAAACCATGGTTGAACGGTTCAACTGTGACATTAGATCAATCCAATCATGTTGATGCATTCCACAGCAGCACAGTTGCTTCTTCAAATAAAACAAAATATAAGACTGTCAATATTTACAGCCTTTCTCTTGCTTCCTGGGATCGTGTTGTTCACATGCTGAATCAATATATTTTAGCCGGAAGGGTCAATGACTATTATGAAGCTGTTTTTGAGAAGATGGTAGCGAAAAATCAATTGTCACTTAAAGCGGTTTTTTTTGACGGCAAACCCTGGTATGAAGTCGATACCATAGACGATCTTACAATTGCTGAGCAACTTTTTCCCTCACAAGTCAACCAGAAACCATACTTTGGTGACATAAACACAGATGATTTGATAATCCCCCTCCTGCCTGCCTGCAAATCTACCTTGAAAGGACAGTTTAGTGCCACATCCAGACTATAAAAATCAAACAGAAAAATATGAATACATTTCAGGTCAGCATGGTGGATACTATCGCCATGATTTTATCGACCATGCTTATCTGTATAACCTTTATTTTCCACCCGAAAATATTTTTGACCATTTTAAAAACCAAATCCATGATCTGGTACTCAACTACCCGGTTGCTCAGGATGTCCTTGCTTCTCTTGTGGGTAAAATCATCAATCAAAAGCCTGAAAACATTGTTGTCGGCAATGGTGCGGCAGAGCTTATTAAAATCGTTTCAGGTCAGATTGCCCGAAAAATCATTGTACCTGTGCCGTCTTTTAATGAATATGTGAATGCTGCACCAAAGGGCAGTGCCATAGAGTTTCCTCTTGAATTTCCATCTTTTCATCTGGATGTGGAGAAGTTTGCCGATCAAGTTATAAAATCCAAAGCAGATGTTGCCGTCGTGGTTACGCCGAACAATCCTACTTCCATAGCCATCCCCAAGGTCGATCTGATATATCTGACAAAAAGGCTGGCTGATCAAGATTGTCAGCTGATTATTGATGAATCATTTGTTGATTTTGTTGACAACCCGGATCAGGCAAGCATGGAAAATGAAATTGAACAATATCCCAACATTGCTGTTTTCAAAAGCATGAGTAAGGCATATGGCATATGCGGCATTAGAATAGGCTATCTTCTGACGGCAAACTCCAAATTTGCAAAAGCTGTCCGCCAAGGTGTACATATCTGGAACATTAATGGATTTGCCGAAGAATTTTTGAGAATTTTACCGGATTTTCATAAAGAGTTTATCACGAGTTGCAAACAGGTTAAAAAAGACCGGGATACGCTTTATTATGACTTAAAAAGTTTGTTGGGAGGCACAATTTATAAACCGGATGCCAATTTTATTTTTTGTCGTCTGCCTGACAAAAGCCCTGATGCTCCTGAAATTACAAAAAAACTATTTATTGAGCATAATATGTATATCAAACACTGTCAGGGAAAAACCCTGCCTGATTCGGAAAGATATATCCGCATTGCTTCAAGAACCAATAAAGAAAATTCCAACCTGGTTGATGCGCTGGTGTCTATCCTTGGTTATAAAAAACATTAAAAAGGATGTTTATGAACAAATTAAGCGACAGACAATCCCATCCGGCCGGAATGATTTTTTTTGCAAAAGATCTTCCAAATATCTGTTCACTTGCAGGGCTTTTATGCGCACTCTTGGGCGTCTATTTTGCAATTCTTCAAAATTTTAAAATGGCAATCATTGGAATGATATGGGCGGTTTTGTTTGACTGGGCAGACGGTATCATTGCCCGTAAAATGAAAGGCCGAACAGATATGCACAGGCAGTTCGGCGGGCAGTTGGACTCGTTGATTGATATGGTCAGCTTTGGAATCTGTCCTGCTGTTTTCCTTTTAAGCTATGGCAACTTCAGCCCATGGTTCCTGCCGGGAGCCTTTGTGATTGTCAGTGCAAGCGCCATTCGGCTCAGCTATTTCAATGTATTCGGTCTTATTGATGATTCAACGTATATGGGACTTGCGCTTGACAACAACACGATCCTTTTCGCTTTTATTTTTTTGTTTGAAGGCCTGTTTAATTCAAAGGGTTTTTCAATCATAACATACACAATATTCATGGTCATGGCCGTGCTTAATCTGTCGCCCGTCAGGACACCTAAGTTTTCCGGCAAATGGTTCTATGCCCTTTTGTTCTATGCTGTAGTTTTGACAATTATTTACGGGTGGATGCTATGGAGCAAAGCTTAATATAGGCATCAAGGGCCAGAGTTTTATCACATCTTTTTTTAGGGTCAGGCACTATCTAAAGTCGATGTAATTGCTTACTTGTTGTTTTAAGCATCTTTTTCTTGACGGAAAAGAATTGTTTGCATACAAGTTGAAGCTGTTACATAATTTAAATTCGGAGAGAAAAATGACGACTGAAAAAAAGAGAATACCATCTTCTTGTGCCTCCTGCGAACTTGAAATTTTCCAAAGAATTTGTTTTTCAGATAAAGGCAAGGGCCGCAAGGGATGCCCGACACTCACGCTAAAGGATGTGTTAAAAGACGCCAATAAAGAATATGAAGCACAAGACGTCAATGAGTTTGCTCACAATGCATCGTTGCAGGAAGCAGAGTGCTATGCCAACCGGGACCAGCAGCCCTATATTATGCAGCCCTGCAAGACACGGATAGTTGAAACCTGTGAATTTGCCATAAAAATGGGTTATAAACGTCTGGGTCTTGCCTTTTGTCTGGGACTTTCAAAAGAAGCCAAGATTGTTGAAGAAATTTTAACCGGGTATGGATTTGAGGTGGCCTCTGTTTGCTGCAAGGCTGGTAACAGTTCAAAAGATATCATCGGAATCAGTGATGATGAAAAGATTTTCAAGGGTACGGATGAAGCCATGTGCAACCCCATATTCCAGGCAAAAGCCCTGAATCATGAGCAGGTTGACTTTAACATCCTCCTGGGATTGTGTGTGGGCCATGATACCTTGTTTCTCAAATTTACGGATATTCCTACCACGGTATTGGCAGTCAAGGATCGGGTAACCGGCCATAATCCCCTGGCAGCCATTTACAATTCAGAATCATACTACAAGAAAATCCGGCACCCGGACATTTCATAAAAAAAGAAGATATCCGGTCAATGACATCCTGACTCTTTTAACGATATTCTTTTATCCTGATATTCCATGGCAGGCCCTGTTTTTTTTGGTTGCTTATGATCATTTCTTTGCTTCAGATATTTGTTTTTAATAAAGAATTCAAGTATCAGATTGTGATGGGTTTTTCATCAATATCCACTTTGTTTTCAACAAATCAAGTGACATTATGTCGTGGAAATAATATACTCAACACAGAGTATGGAGTGTGAAAAGGCTCTCAAAATTTGGGGATACGATGTCAGCCTGAACGAACAGGCTGGAAAGGAGCAAGTAATGAATATTAAAACAATACTGAACCCGATTGACGGATCAGATCATTCAATCCGATCAACCCGGCACGCCATTGAACTTGCAAAACTCTTAGATGCCAGGATCGTTTTACTGCATTGTCATGCAAGGTTTCCCATTGTTTTGGCAGAACCCTATTTCCAGCAGGCGATTGATGAAATCAACAAAGCCTCAGAAGAGCTTGTTCAGCCTTTTATCGAACTGCTTGAGCAGGAAAACGTAAAGTTTGATGTCCGTATTCTTGAAGGGGCTCCGGGCAACAAAATACCTGATGTGGCCGTAATTGAAAAAATCGACCTGATTGTTATGGGGTCAAGAGGGGTTTCTGATTTCACCGGATTGCTTCTTGGCAGCGTTGCCCACCAGGTGATTCAAAAAGCACAATGCCCTGTTTTTATAACAAAATAGGTTGATGGAAATTTTAGACCTCACATTGGATCAGCTTACCTGCAGATTAAAGCAGACATTCGGCAAAGGGCAGTTTCATGCATCTGCCCTTTACCGGGAAACTTTTAAATTTGGCAACAAAGAATTTTTTGAAGCAAAAGAGTTTACCTCATCACCCGCCTTTACCGGACAGCTTAAAAACAAAATCACACTCATACCCGGACAGATTGTTGAAACCTTTAAGGAAAACAATCTGACCAAGTTTATCACAAAGCTTTCAGATGGCCAGAAAATAGAATCCGTTATTATTCCCATGACAAATCATCAGACTCTTTGTGTTTCAAGCCAGGTGGGATGTAAAATGGGATGCCGGTTTTGCGAAACAGGCAGAATGGGTTTTAAAAGAAATCTTAAAACCTTTGAAATTACAGGCCAGTTGTTCAATGCAAGATTCACCTTAAAAGAGAAAATAAAAAATATTGTTTTTATGGGTATGGGCGAGCCTTTTGACAATTTTGACCCTGTAATACAGGCGATTCGAATAATGAATGAGCAAAAAGGGTTTGACATTGCCCTGAGCCATATCACAGTATCCACATCCGGCCTGATAAATGGTATTGAAAAACTTGCCGACCTGGATATGCAGGGCTTACGACTTGCAATATCCATAAATGCCGCTGATGATAAAACCCGCTCCTGGTTGATGCCGGTCAATAAAACCATACCCCTGATCTCCCTTAAAAAGGCGTTACAATCATTTCCACTGACCAAAAGAGGGTGTTTTCTATTTGAATATATTTTAATTAAAGGTTTAAATGATTCTCAAAAGGATGCTATAAGATTGGCTGATTATATTAAACCTTTGCCTGTAAGATTGAACCTCATTCCCTGTAATCCTGTAAACGGGTTTAATTATGAATCACCTTGTGACGCGGATATGCACAAGTTTGCTCAAACCTTGACAAACAAGGGTATATTTGTGATTAAACGATGGACCAGAGGTCAATCCGTTGCAGCAGGTTGCGGGCAATTGGGGCAAAAATGTTAATTGGAGATGCATTTGTACAAAATATCTGTCGGAATAAACATGGTTTGGCTTAGGTAGTTTATGAATTATATGGAAGAAAAAACAAAGGCAGGGGAATACCTGAGACTGGCATTAAATTATATTACAAAACACAATCTGCCTGCCACCCCGGTAAACTATGCGGTCTGGTACGAGTATGTATCCGGCAAAAATATAAAACTCAAAAAAGCCATTGATCACTCACTTAAAAATGCCAGCCCCATTAATAACGGCAAGGTAGAAGGCCTTTATCAAAAATATGTGGTGGATGGAGATAGAATTGTCATCAGCAATCTGTTAACCAAGATTTCTCTGATGCTCAAAGATATTTCCAACCATGTCTCCGAAACCGAGGAAGATCTTGCCGAAAACGGTAAGAGCCTGAACGACTTAGCGGTTCAGATAAATGATGCCAAAAATTTTAATGAAATAAGATGTATTGTTGACCAGATGCTGGCTGAAACCAAAGGACTCCTCCAATCAGGCAAAAGACTTCAAACCAGGATGAAAATATCTTCTGAAGATTTAAAGCAATTGCAACAGGAATTGGAAAAATCCCAGCAGGAAGCACAGACAGACGCTTTAACCGGGTTGATTAACAGGAGAGGGCTTGAAAAAAAGCTTGAGATAGAAAGAATCAGGGCCAAACAAAATGATTTGCCTTTTTCCATTATTATGGTGGATATTGATTATTTCAAACGGGTGAATGATACCTTTGGACATCTGGTGGGAGACAGTCTTTTGAGAGGTATTTCCCAGATTCTGAAAACTCATTTGAGAAAAAACGACATTGCAGCCAGATACGGGGGAGAGGAGTTTTTAATAATTTTACCTGAAACAGGAATCAAAGGTGCAACAACCGTGGCTAAAAAAATTCAAAAAACCCTGGCCACAAAGGAATGGAAGCTAAGAAAATCCGGTGAAACCATGGGAAAAATTACGGTTTCCATGGGAATTTCCCTGTACCGGATGAATGAACCGGAAACAAGTCTTATAAAACGGGCGGATGATGCGCTTTTCATGGCTAAAAACAACGGTCGAGATCAGATTGTTGCCCAGAAAGAACAGGAAAAACTTTAAAGCTATTATGACACCCAGAAGCGAATTTTCATCCGGCACCACAGCATCCATTATTGTATTGTGCATCATATTCGGTGGCAATCCAGTGGCTATTAAGCTCAGCCTGGCAGGATTCGGACCGTTTACCAATGCAGGTATTAGGTTTGCCATTGCTGCGGCAGTTGTTTTTTTGTGGGCTGTTTTTACCCGGCAACCCCTGAAAATAAAAAAAAACCTGTGGGTTTCAACCTTTGCCGTGGGCATGATTCTGACCACCCAGATGTCTTTGTTTTACTTTGGCATGAGCAAAACCAATGCCTCTCACGGTGTTCTGATCGCCAACCTTCTACCCTTTATAGTGCTTGTTTTATCCCATTTTTTTATTCCGGGGGAAAACATCACACCCCAAAAAATAATAGGTATGCTGATGGGATTTTTCGGCGTCTTTTTGATATTGACGGACAAAGAAGGGCTTTCGTCAGGTTGTCAGACAGGGGATCTGATAGTCCTGGCTGCTGTTTTCATGTGGGCCTGCCGCATCATTTTCACCAAAAGGGTGATCCAAGATTTTGAACCCTTTCACCTGGTAATCTATCCGTTCATATTTGCCGCACCGATTTTTCTGGCCGGCGGGATATTTTTAGATCCGAACATGATCATTCGCCTTGACCGGACAATACTGGGCGCTTTGTTATATCAAAGCGTTGTCATCGCCTCTCTGGGTTTTGTGGCCTGGAATACACTATTGAAAAAACACGGGGCATCTTCACTGCATTCCTTTATCTTTGTGATGCCCATTGCCGGGGTATGTTTTGGCTGGTTGATCTTAGGAGAGCCGTTGACAGTTCACCTTCTGTCTGCGTTGGCACTGGTGACTGCCGGCTTGCTGGTTTTTCACCTCAAATTACCGACCACCGCTTAAAGCTGTATGCTAAAAAGCGCTGGTGCAGCAACCTCATATACTTTATTTTAATTTTGGAAAAAAGAAAACGTCCGTTATAGTGAGGACATGAAATATAGTTAGGACATGAAATATAGTGGGGACATGAAAATAATTTTTACCGACAAATCAATAAAACCCTTTCTGGTTTTGCTTGTTCTGGTGTTATTGTCTGCAGCAAATGTCAGTTCAGAACAATCAAATGCTAAAATGGTTATGGTTCAGGCAGTTATGTGTGAATCCATTGAAACTTTTCAACCGGTGAACCCGGCTGTGGTCTTTTCAATATCCCAGGGCGAGGTTTTTTGTTTTTCAAAATTTGATCCCGTGTTTGAAAAAACTTATATTTTTCACCACTGGTACAAAAAAGACAAGCTGATCTTCACCATGAAACTCACCCTTTCTCCACCAAAATGGTCCTCTTTCAGCAGGATACAAATCCGGGATGAAGATAAGGGACCCTGGCGCGTCGAAATACGGGATGTCAATGATACCCTGTTGCAAACATTAAGATTCAGTATGGCAGACTGATTAACAATGGAACCTCTTTTTTATCTGTTTTCCGGGTTTCGCTGGCAGGATGCATTGGATATCCTGTTAAACAGCTATGTTTTATTTCGGCTTTATGTGCTTTTCAGAGGAACCAATGTTATCAGGGCTCTGCTGACTATTTGTGTTCTCTGGGTGGCAGGTCAAGCCGCTGTTTCCCTTGGTCTGATCATAACAAACTGGGCCATGCAGGGTATTATCACCGTGGCCGCTTTGGTTATCATCATTGTTTTTCGAAATGAAATATCCAGCGTTTTTCAGACCAAAGACCTGAAATCATTTTTATGGGGAATCCCCCGGCATCAATTTCATACCCCTTTGAACATAATTGCCGACAGTGTCTGGGCACTGGCCCAAAAAAAAATCGGGGCCCTGATCGTGCTGCCCTTAAAGCAAGGGCTTGCCAGTGTTGTTCAAGGAGGAATTTCCCTGGATGGCAAGCTGTCGCAGGAACTGCTGGTGAGTGCTTTCTGGCCAGACAATCCGATACACGACGGAGCCATTGTCATACAAGGGGACCGGATCATCAGCGCAGGTGTGATACTTCCATTGTCAAAGAGAAAAGATCTGCCCTCTTTTTTCGGAACCCGGCACAGGGCTGCATCCGGTTTAACAGAACTTACGGATGCCCTTGTTATAGTTGTGTCTGAAGAACGGGGCAAGGTAACATTGTTCAAAGAAAATCAAGTCTATGATATCCGCAATCGTCTGGCGCTTGAAAAATTGCTTCAGGATCATGCAGGAGATGATTCAACAAAAAAAGGTGTCCGGCATCAGACCATAGAACTGATTACAGCCGGATTAATAAGTCTTTTTTGCATTACCGGAATATGGCTCAGCTTTTCAAGAGGAATGGAAACCCTTGCTACACATGAAATCCCGGTTGAATTTATAAATCCGGATCAGAAAATGGAAATTATCTCTTCTTCTGCATCCAATATTAAGCTTTTGATCAGTGGTGCAAAACCTTTAATCAATGCCATCAAGCCTGAACAGATTAATATCAAACTGAACCTGTCCCAGTCTGTGGTAGGGGTTAACAAGCTGTCCGTCACCAAGGCAAACATACTGCTTCCGCCGGGGATAAGGCTGAAAAAAATAGAGCCGTCAGAACTGGATATAACTCTGGATACCCTGATTAAAAAAGAACTTCCCATACAGCCGAACTGGATGGGAAAATTGCCTATGGGTGTTGTCATGCAAGAGGCAAAGGCAATACCTAAAACCGTTCGGGTAATCGGCGGGAGTCTTGCTTTAAAAGATATTTCCACTATTTTCACAAAACAAATACCTTTGGACAATCTCACTGAATCCGGTACTGCTACTGTCGATCTGGTTCTGAACCCTGCATCACTTAAGCTGGAAAACAAAAATAAAATTCAAATTCATTATCTTATCTCAAAGAAGCCGGTTTTATAACAAATGCCACGGGCAGACCTGGTATTTCATTTAAAATTTGCCCACAACAAAGATTAAAAGTCTCTGTATGTTTTTTCAAGACTTTCATATTTTCAGTGCATTTAAAGCCGATCCTTAATTCACACCACCCATGCCTGGCAGGAATCCAGGGGAGAATCCTTTTGATAAAAGCCGGTGTTTAAACTTTGCAACATTGGTTTTTTTCTTCAACAGCGACAAATAGATACCTGCATTGGAGATATCCCCCAGCAACACAAACCCGACTATTTTATCTGCTGTTATATATATTTTGCGCAAGATATTTTCGGTTTTATATTCAAAAACCTCTTCTGCTTTCTGGTTTCCGACGACAATAATTTTGAACCCCAGTTCTTTTAAAGAATTAATGTTTACGGGCCGTTCATATTCACGTTCCATTCCCAATATATTGCAGGCCGCTGTTTGTGCATGATCCATTGCAACAGGGTACAGGCCGTGTATTTTTCTTTTCCCGGAAAGAAGATCAATGGTTTGGGCAACATCCCCGCATGCATAGATATAAGGGTATCGGGTCCGCAATTTTTCATCCACAACAATCCCCTGATCATACTCAATATCAGTATCTTTGATAAAATCGATATTTGGCTTGACCCCGGTGGCTGCAATGTAAATATCAGCAGTTAATGTTTTCCCATTGGATGTTAAAAGGCCGTCCACGGATTCGTTGCCTACAAACTCCTTGCCCTCGGTATTCAACAAAACCTCAACCCCCTGTGCCCTAAGATCTTTTTCAACATATCCGGCGGTTTCAACATCCAGCAAACGGGGCATGATCCAACCTCGCCTGTTCAGCAGGGTGGGCTTGATTCCGATTTTAGCCAAACACAAGGCGATCTCAACTCCGATAAATCCTCCGCCCAGGACAACAGCGGTTTTATCCTCTTGGGAGATTCTTTTTATTTGATCAGCTCCGTCCAAAGTTTTGAAATTATAAATCCCCTTTTTATCCGCTCCCTTGACCGGGGCGTATAACGAAGACCCGGAAGCGATAACCAGGTGATCAAAATCAAAAATCTCATTGTTTTGCGTTTTAAGTTGTTTTTCTTCCGGCATGACCTGAACGATTTTTTCCCCGGGCCTTTGCTTGACATTGTATGTTTTAAAAAAATCATCCTCATGCCGGAACAAGCCTTCCTTGTTTCCGGTAATCAAATAGTCGCCAAGTGCCGGGGGAGAATAAGGGGGAACATTTTCCGCTGAAAACATTGTAATTTCGGCATCTGAGTCATGCCGCCTCAGGGTCCTGACAACGCCTGTTCCTGCGGGCCCCATTCCTATGATTGCTATTTTCATAATGAATTCCTGTTTTTGATTGGGTTCCCGCCTTTGCGGGAACCGTTACGCCTCTTATATGTTCAAAGCCTTTCTTTTGTTTTCTATATGATCGCATATCAATTGTGCGGCCGCAACCGGGTCGGGTTCCACTGCAAAGGCGGCATGAACAACATCATTTAAACCGCTTGCAACCAGGTTGATCACATTTTGACTGCCGAATATCTTGGGAGGTATGCCCAGTACTGTAAATACCCCGGAGGATACAAAATAGGAACCAATGGAAATAGCCTTCTGGGAATACCATTCAGGCGCAGCACCCGCCAAAGGCAACTGGTCAATCCCAACTCCCAGGATGTTTGCCAGTTCAGCCGCCAGCACAAGTATCCTGGAACAGTCCACACATGATCCCATATGAAGCACCGGTGGAATTCCCAGGGATTTGCACACCTCTTTTAAGCCTTCCCCTGCCAGTTCCGCAGCTTCCGGCAGCAGCAGCCCCGCCTTTCCCGAAGCAATGGCGGCGCATCCTGTTTCAACCACCAGGATGTTGTTTTTAATCAATGCCTTTGCAAGCTCAATATGGCCGTAGTCGTGTTTGATTTTGGGATTGTTGCACCCCACAATACCCACAGCACCCCTGATCTTTCCGCTTGCAATCACATCCACAAGGGGTTTGAGACTGCCGCCCAATGCTTTTTTGATCGCCTCAACTGAAAAACCAGCCACCATTTTTACAGGTTCAGCCGGAATTTTAACCCGGTCCTGGTTTCTGTTGGGATAATTTTCAATGGCAAGTTTTAGAATCTTGTTTGCCGTATCAAAGGCTGTTTCAGGATGCAATTCCATGTGAACCGCGCCGGAAACTTTTGATTTTTCACTTGTTGAAATAATTTTTGAATGAAAGCAGCCTGCTGTCTGCGCAATGGAAGGAAATATGCACTGATAATCCACAACCATAACCTCAACCGCTCCCGTGGCCAGTGCCAGCTCCTGGTCCAGCATGTTTCCGGCAATGGGAACCCCTTTTCTCATGAGCAGTTCATTGCCAGTGCAGCAGATTCCGGCAAGGTTGATTCCGCTTGCACCCTTTTCCCGGGCCAGTTTTTTCATCTCAGGATCTTGTGCAGCTTTGACCAGCATCTCGGACAGGATGGGATTGTGGCCATGGAGGATCACATTTACCATATCCTTTTTCAAGGTTCCAAGGTTTACATGGGAGGAATTTATTTCAGGCGTGCCGAACAAAATGTCGGAAACCTCGGTGGCCATCATTGAACCGCCCCATCCGTCCGACAACGAGGTTCTTAATCCATGCAAAAGCACATTGGCATAATTTGCCCCAACCCCCATGTGTATGCGGTGCATGGATTCAACAATCTCTCTGTCCACACTCCTGGGGGATATGCCGGCAGCTTTCCATATTTCCCTGGTCTTGTCCGGCGCACGGTCAATAAATTTGATGGAATTTTTGATGGTGCCGAACTCTTCGAGCAATGCCAGGGCAACATCCTTGCCAATCTCATTGTTATCTTTGTTTTTTGTTTCCACCCCAAGCTCGGCAGCAATATGGTTTAATTTTTTCGTATCCTGAATATCATATCCCTGGGCCTGCCCAACAGATGTTTTATAAAGGGTCTCGAGTATCTCTCGCCCATGATCAGAATGGGCTGCAGCCCCTGTGGAAAGATCATCCAGAAAATTTCTGGCAACAATAAGGTCGGCATCTGCTCCGCAAACACCTTTTTCAGGGCCTTCTTCAAACGGATCAATCCTGCAAGGCCCCAATGTACAACGGTTACAGCAAACACCTGTCTGCCCGAATCCGCATTGGGGCTGCTGGATTTCCAGCCGGTCCCAGGCAGTTTCAATTCCTTCTTCCAGAGCCATCTCCATAACAGGCTTTGCAGCCTCGACAATCGTTCGTTCTTCAACTTTATGTTTAATGGTTTTAAAATCCACTCTTTTCATTTTTTTTTGTCTCCTTATCGTGATGACGGCATTGGACCAAGGCAGGCTATTTTTTCCATGATACCCTTGAACATTTTTATGTTTTCAGGCATTTTAAATGATTGTTTCCCCTTCATATATCCTGTTATATCAAGGGCATCATCCCGCCTTGCTTTGTGAATCGTCGCATTGATTTCTCCAAACACAAGGGCACCTGTTTTACAGGCCTTAACACAGGCCGGCTGTTTTTCTTCTTTGTTGCTATCAATTGTTTTGGGATCTTTTTTTCTAAGGTCATTTCTTCTAAGATCAATGCAATCATCGCATTTGTACGAAACAGAACGGTTTTGGGTACGGGTCTTCTGAAAGGTGATCGCACTGAAGGGACAGGCCATGGCGCACATTCCACAGGATATGCATCGCTCCTCCCGAACAAGAACGGAACCAAACTCGTTATCCTTGTATATGGCCCCGGTAGGACAAATCTGCAGACAAGGGGCCGGATCACAATGCCGGCAGCGATTTGGAAACGTCATGAAATCGATCCCTGCGCCCACCTTTATCCTGGGTTGCGATTGAGGATCATCATTCAAAAAAGACAATAACGCCTTTTCCCTGGAATGCTCCACGGCGCAGGCGATTTCACAATGCCTGCAACCAACGCATTTTTGCACCTCTACAAAAACGGTTTTCATAAAAACCTCCTTTACTTAATCAACCAGTATGAATTTTTATTGCAGCATCAAGCAAAATAATATTCACACACGTTAAACACGTTTATTTTTCTACCATGGGTTTTTTAAAAAGTCAGTAATTTTATTGAACTGATCCGCTTGTATATCGGAACTTTATTACAAAATAAAAACAGCTTATATTTTGGCCATGTTTAGAGTTAAATGGCGTTTCAACTTTAGGGTGTATGGCGTGTGGTCTTGATTCTTCCGTAAGTATTTTCAATCATTTATAAAAAAAACATCTCCTGAAGCAAGAACCGCTTCAGGAGATTGAAATAAATTTGACGTGCCGTAGTAAAACAGATTTTTTTGTTATCGCCGGTCCGGCCAGATCTGCTCTGATAATTCAGAAAGTTTAAATTTCTGGATTTTTCCGCTGGCCGTCATGGGGTAGGAGTCCACGAAATGAACATACCTGGGAATTTTAAAACGTGCGATTTTACCTCTGCAAAAGTCCTTTACATCGCTCTCATCAATGTTTGCATCTTCTTTAAGAACAATAAATGCACCAACCTCTTCTCCGTATTTTTTGCTGGGGACTGCAGCCACCTGGATATCTTTGATTTCATCCATCCGGTATAAAAATTCTTCGATTTCCCTGGGATAGATATTTTCTCCTCCCCGGATAATCATATCCTTGTGACGTCCGGTAATCGCCAGGTATCCCTGTTCGTCCATGATGCCAAGATCACCTGAATGAAGCCAGCCGTCAGCATCAACAGCCTCTTTTGTAGCCTCGGGGTTGTTGTAATACCCTTTCATAATATTATATCCCCGGCAGCAGACTTCTCCCTGAACACCCGGGGCAACGGTTTCTTTTGTTGCAATATCAACGACCTTGACCTCAACATGAGGCAAAGACCGTCCCACGGTTTCCACCCGGAGCCGCAATTCATCCCCGATCCGCGTACCGGTCATGCCCGGTGATGCCTCGGTCAGTCCGTAAATAATGGTGATATCGGTCATATTCATTTTTTCAATAACCTGCTCCATGACATGAATCGGGCAGTTGGACCCGGCCATGATACCGGTCCTGAGAGATGAAAAATCAAATTTTGAAAACATGGGGTTATCCAGAAGCGCGATAAACATGGTGGGAACCCCATATAAGGACGTGCATTTTTCCTGTTCCACCGATGCCATGATCACCAACGGATCAAATCCTTCCAGAATAACCATGCAGGTGCCGTGGTTGACGGCGGCAAGAGTCCCCAGCACACACCCAAAGCAATGAAACAGGGGAACCGGAATGCAGACCCGGTCATGTTCGGAAAAATTCTGGTTTGCACCGATATAAAACCCGTTGTTACCGACATTGTAATGGGTGAGCATCACACCCTTGGGAAACCCGGTTGTTCCAGAGGTATACTGCATGTTGACCACGTCATGGGGGCTTAATTCTTTTTGCCGTAAAAGATACTCTTCATCCGTTATCATTACGCCCAGGGCCTTGATTTCAGGAATGGAATACATGCCCCGGTGCTTTTCCTGACCTAAAAATGCCACCCTTTTGAGATGGGGAAATTTTTTGCTGGAAAGACTGCCCCTCTGCTGAGTTTTAAGCTCGGGAACCAGCTCATAAATGGTGTTTACATAATCAGTGTCCTGGAACCCGTCAATCAAAAATAAGTTTTCGGTTTCAGACTGTATTAAAAGGTACTCCAGTTCCGCAGTCTTATAATTGGTGTTAACGGTCAGCAGAACAGCACCTATTTTGGCTGTTGCAAATTGCAAAGCAACCCAGAACGGAATATTGGTGGCCCATACAGCCACTTTTTCACCCTTTTGAATCCCTAACGCCATCAGCCCCCTGGCCACTTCATCCACTAAAGAATTAAATTGCCGATAGGTCAAGCGAAAGTCCCGATCCACATAAACAACAGCATCATTGTCGGGAAACCGGGCAGCGGTCTGATCAAGGATTTGCCCCAGGGTAAGTTCTCTTAACGGGCTTTCATTTTTCATGGCTTTATCCCCTCCTGCTATTCAGGTATATAGATGACCGCATGGATCTGTGCTTTTTCATCCCCCACACAGCTCACATAGTGAGGAACCACGGAATTATAATACACGCTGTCCCCTTCATTGAGAACATAGGTCTCTTTTCCGTAAATGACTTCAATGCTTCCTTTGAGTACGGCAATCCACTCTTCACCTTCATGGGAGGAGAGGTTCTTCTGGCTTGCTGATTCAGGAAGAATTTCAACAAAAAAAGGTTCCATGTGGCGATCGGTTTTTCCCATGCCCAGGGAAAAAAAGTTCAGGGTTGCGGCCTTGTTTTTCTCTGCCAGCACACTGAACTGAGCGTCTCTTTGGGCGTTACGAACAATATACGGGTCAGTTGTTTCCTGGTCATCCAGAAATGTACCCAGCCGGACACCGAGCGTTCTTGCGATTTTCATCAACGGCCCTAACGGGGGATAAATATTTTCTGCAAGCATGGTCTCAATAAAATCTTTTTCAAGACCTGTCTCTTTTGCAAGATTGTCAACGTCGATCTGCCTTTTTTCCATGAAATATTTAATACGTTGGCTGATTTTTCCAGTATTCATAGTTCCTCCATGCATTTTTTTTAGAAAAATGTTTTATAATATATAGTCAGGGCGTTGTCAAAAAAAATGCCTTTTTAAGGAAACATCTGCAGACCTTATACAAACCCCATACAAACAAAAAACTCAATTTTTTAATTTGTCTGTTAAATTCAATTTTTAAATTCATCCGGAATAAGGCAAACCGGTATGGGCTCCATTTTATGTTTATTGGCAGCATGAAATTTCTGGTAGATGGACACCACTTTTTTCTGTTGCTCGGTCAATGCTTTTTTTTGGGGGGACTCCAGGTACTGCATGGCCCATTCCAGTTCCGCATAGGTGGCACCGATCTGGCTTTCATCGGTTCGCTCGTCTTCCCATAGCCCGTCCGTGGGGGGCGCTTTCAGGATATCGTCAATGATGCCCATGGCTTTTCCCAGTTCATAAACTTCGGATTTCATCAGGTCGGCAATAGGTGAAAGATCCACGCCGCCATCTCCATATTTGGTATAAAATCCCACGCCAAAATCCTCAACCTTATTGCCGGTGCCTACCACCAGCATTTTGTGGTTTGATCCAAAAGCGTACAAGGTGAGCATGCGAAGTCTTGACCGGGTGTTTGCCATGGTCAGGCCGTCCTGTATATGATGGGGAAAGCTTTGTTTCATCTGCTCAAAAACAGGGGTCAGGTCAAGATCGGTTCCTTTGACCATATTAAATTTTTTTTCCAGCCATGCAATATGATTTTCAGACCTGGACACCTGATCTTTTGCCTGGTGAATAGGCATGTTAACGGCAAGAACCGGTTTGCCGGTTTTCGCGCACAGGGTTGATGTTACGGCTGAATCTATTCCTCCTGAGACACCAATGGCAAACCCTGTTAAACCTGATTTTTCAAGGTAATTATCCAGCCACTGAACAATGTGATCAATTACTTTTTGAGTTTTCATAACCAGCCTTTCATAACCAGTTTTTTCATCCTTTTTCATTTTATATGAAAGTCCTTAAAAAATCCAAACAGCGACTTTCATGTTTTGTTGTCAATCACCCCATGCTGCCGGACATATTCATACAAAATAATTGAGGCTGCCACACTCACATTCAGGCTTTGGGATTTTCCAAACTGTGGAATGGTAAGGGGCCTGACCTCGGGAAACAGGTCAGGTTCAAAGCTGATGCCGTATTCTTCGTGGCCGAATATAAAGGCACTTTTAAGGGGCATCCGGGTGTGTGTTATGGACTGTCCTTTGCCGGGTTCCAGGATAAAAGGGATATAGCCGTTGTTAACCAGGCTGGTATAACAGGAAAAAAAATTCTTGTGAAATACGGCCGGAACCCATTTAAAAGCACCCATACCCGGTGCAGGATCAAAAAAATCAATGCCGACCAAATGAATTTCACGGGCACCAAAGGCATCGGCACTTCTGAAAATTTTTCCGATATTATAGGTCGGTTTTAAATGGTCCAGCACAATGACACATTCATGAATACCGGACTTGGCCAGATAGTTCTTGTTTCTCTGCCGTCTGAAGCGCCTTTTGGCCATATCTCTTTCAGACTTCATCATCTGCCGGACTTTATGAGGCCCCATACACCTTCTCCAACCGTTCATATTATTATTTTGCCCAACTTTCAGACTGATGGCAAAACAGGGTAAGACCCCACCAGAATTTTGCCAAAGTCCAAATTCAGGATCTGATATACAATGACAGGGCATAAATTGCAACGATTGGCAAATCCGCCAAACCTGTTTTATGCGGGTGTGAAGCAAAATATACCCTGTTATGGGTAAAAAAAGTTATGGGTAAAAAAAATGGAACTGTTGTGAAAAACCAGTTAAATCATGATCTGCCGGCAAGAATCAAACAGGGTTAAAAAAGTTTGAAAAATCCAGTTCATCAGGCCTGGAAAGATCCATTTCCCCCATTTCAACAATATGCCCCCCATATCCGCATTGAATCATGAATCTGCGCATTTGAGTTATGGAATCATCTGATATCAATTTGTCGGTTTGCGGATATCTGTTGTACACCATGCCAACAAGCTTGATATTTCTGGTTTTCAAAGCTTCAATTGACAAAAGCGTGTGATTGATACTGCCAAGCTTTGACGATGTGACCAGTATGACCGGATAATGGTTCTCCCTGATATACTCCAGCACGGTTGAATCATCATTCAACGGCACCTGGAGTCCCCCTGCCCCTTCAATCAAAATGGTTTTGAATCGTTTTTTCAGCTCATGGGTGGCACGGGATATGGTCAGGGTGTCAATTTTTTTGCCCTCCAGGCGTGCTGCCAGATGAGGAGATGCAGGGCGCTTGAACAGATACGGGCAGGTAAGGCCAGACAAGTCCTCTTCAAACAGTTCACACCCCATAAGCTGCCGGTGAACCAGGATATCATCGGATGTATCTTGACATCCGGTCTGCACAATTTTCTGGGTAATGATATTTTGATTTTGTTTGAACAGATACCTTGCCATAAGTCCGGTGGCAATGGTTTTTCCAATATCCGTATCAATGCCGCTGATAAAATATTCCGTCATTTGTCAGCTCCCCTTATTTTTCATGTATTGAGCTATGATATCGGCAACCGGCTCAATATCTTCAAAGCTTATGTCCGAGGTCAGGGAAAACCGTATTCTTGAATTGTTTTCCGGAACCGTTGGCGGCCTGATGGGAAAGGCAAGATATCCATTCTCAATCAAAAGATCTGACAATTCAACCGCTTTTTTGTTGCTGCCTGTGATCACCGGGATAATATGGGTGTCACCTGTATGAACAAGGCCCTTTTTTGTTAAGGCGTTCCTGAATTGTTCAGACACCCGGCTAAGTTGTTTGCGCCTGTCATCCCAGTATTGCATGCGGTTGAGAATAAAAAGATTCCAGTTAACAGCTACAGGCGGAAGTGCTGTGGAATATAAAAGCGGCCTCATTGTATTGACAAGACAGGATTTCAAGGTCGGATGTGTTATGGCATAGGCACCGTGGGATGCAAAGGCTTTGCCCATGGTGCCCAAAAGGATATCCACCCGGTCATGCACCCCTGCTTCAAAACTAAGGCCCCTGCCATGACTACCGAATACGCCTGCTGAATGGGCCTCGTCAACATATAAAAGGGCATTATGTTTTTCCTTTAACGCAACCAGCTCTTTGATGTCGGCACGGTCTCCGTCCATGCTGAAAATTGATTCCGTGATGATCAGGGTGTTGTCAAATCCGTTTTTTTCTTTTTCCAAAAGCCTTCTTAACTGATCCATATCATTGTGCTGAAAAATCATACACCTTGCCTTGGACAGCCGGATGCCGTCCACAATGCTGGCATGGTTAAGGCTGTCGGATAAAATCAGATC
Organism: Desulfobacula phenolica; assembly: GCF_900105645.1. Classification (NCBI taxonomy): domain Bacteria; kingdom Pseudomonadati; phylum Thermodesulfobacteriota; class Desulfobacteria; order Desulfobacterales; family Desulfobacteraceae; genus Desulfobacula; species Desulfobacula phenolica. The sequence goes on from NZ_FNLL01000008.1 coordinate 205,316, forward strand.
ATTTTTTCCTGCCAGTGCCGGAATAATACCGATATTGGCATGGTAGCCGCTGTTAAACACAAGGGCTGCCTTGGAACCATAAAATTCACAAAACCGTTTCTCCAGTGCCTCATAAAGGCCGGAATTACCGGTCAAAAGCCTGGAGGATGAGGAACCCAGACCATATTCATTGATCATGTTTTCCTTGTCCATACGGCTGTAAAACTCTTTGCACAGCACAGCATCGGTTGCAAGCCCCAGGTAATCGTTTGACGACAGGTTAAGGCAGGATTTGTGTTTATAGGTTATGGTTTTGTCCTGGCGATTATCAATGTCTTTAAAGGATCTTAACAGATCGTTTTTTTTGATTTCTTCCAGTCTTTCAGAATAGGTTTTGTAAGGGTTATGCATAATTAAACACCTGTTTTGTAAACAACTTGAGTTATCTTTTTTGTTAATGTGTCAAGGTCATGGTCTTCTATAATATAAGGTGGCATGGTATAGATCAATTTGCCGAACGGCCTTATCCAGACTCCCTGTTCAACAAACTGCCGCTGTATTTTTTCGATATCCACAGCTTCTTTCATCTCCACGACCCCAATCCCGCCTAAAACCCTGACATCTTTCACCTGCTTGAACTGTCTGCATTCCTGCAATCCGGATTCCAGTTTTGTTTCAAGGTGCTGAATTTTCATTTTCCAGTCATAGGAAAAAAGAAGGTTGATATTGCTCAGGGCAACACTGCACGCCAGTGGATTGCCCATGTATGTGGGGCCGTGCATAAACACCCCGCATTCTCCTTGTGAAATCACCCGGCCGATTTCCTGTGTGGCAAGAGTGGCTGCAAGGGTGAGGTATCCGCCGGTCAAAGCTTTGCCCACACACATGATATCAGGTGAAATTTGGGCATGATTGCAGGCAAACAGTTTTCCAGTACGGCCAAAACCTGTGGCGATTTCATCCAGGATCAGCAGCAATTCATACTGGTCGCACAAGGCTTTGAGCTTTTTCAGATACACGGGAGAATAAAACCTCATACCTCCTGCACCCTGAACAATAGGTTCAATAATGACTGCGGCACAGGATTGATGATGTTGTTTGATCAACTCTTCCATGTGTTGTATATGGCTGTCATTCCATGGTTCATGAAATTTGCAGTCTGGTTTTTGTGCAAAATGGTGTTTGGGCAGAATATTCTGAAAGGCATGGTGCATACCGGTCACAGGATCGCATACAGACATGGCATAAAAGGTATCGCCGTGGTATCCTGACCTGACCGTAATCATGGTATTTTTTTCAGGCTTTCCCATGGCATGCCAGTATTGAAAGGCCATTTTCATGGCGACTTCAACGGAGACCGACCCGGAATCACACAAAAAAACCTGGGTTAAGGGGTCAGGTGTGATGCTGATTAAGAGTTTGGACAGCTCAACCGCCGGCTCGTGGGTTAACCCGCCGAACATCACATGAGACATTTTTTTCATCTGAGTTTCAACAGCTGCATTTAAAACCGGGTGATTGTATCCGTGGATGGCTGCCCACCAGGAAGACATCCCGTCTATGAGCCGTGTTTTGTCCATAAGGGTGAGATGGACGCCTTGGGCGGATTCAACCGGATATGTTTTCAAAGGCCGGGTCATTGAAGTGTATGGATGCCACAAGTGTGTTTTGTCAAATTCCTGTAATTGTAAAATTTTGTCTGTCATACTTTGCCTGCTGTTTTATACCGTTAACTTTTGTTTGAATTTTAGTTAACCAAATTCAATGACCAAGTCAATACCCATATAAAATTATTCCGGCAGATATATTTGCAAAATAACTCATGGCGATGATATTGAATTATAAAAAACTTTGATATATGGTAGCCTCTATTAATGGATTCAAAAATCACAAAATATTACATTTTGTTTGGATTAGTAAATCCAAACTGTAATTGTAGCTAAAATCAAAAGAGATTGTTATCTTTTACTTTAAACAACAGGAGTGATTATTTTGTTCCGAATCCCTAACCTGTTGAAACAATCTTGACTAGTTAAAGAGACAAACAATGAAGATAATATGGTCTTAATCTTGATCAAGTAATTGATCAATTACTTGATAGGTTCTTTTTTACTTTTATCTGTGGATGGGTAAGTATGCATGTACGAATTTTAATTTTTACAATCCTGACATTAATAAGCTCTTTTTCCATTGCACAGGCAACTCTTCCTGATAAAATCGACATTGGTATTATGTCTTTTAAACCCCAATCTTGTAATATTCCCCAATGGTCGGTTCTTGAAAATTATCTGAACACACAAATTCCAAAAACAGAATTTAAAATCATTTTAATGTCCAGGACTCAATTGGAAGAAGCCATTGGCAAAAAGCTGATTGACTTTGTTGTGACCAACCCGTTTCAATATACCATTTTTCGCCACAGGTACGGCTTGTCTGCTCCATTGGCAACAGTCATAAGAGGCGGCAGCAACACAATTCCCCTAAAGCGGGTTGGAGGAACACTCTTCACACTTTCAGACTGTACTGATATCAACAACCTCAAGGACATAAGAGACAAACAGATTGCAGTCCCGTTTCAAAACAATTCTTTTATCGTTCAAATGCTGCAGTATGAATTATTTGTAAATGATCTTTCCCTACTCCGAAAACGCCAGCTTGTTATAACAGGATTGCCCCATGACAATACGGTTTTGGCGGTTATTAAAAATCAGGCGGATCTCGGTTATGCCAGGGCAGGTACATTGGAAAAAATGGCGTCACAGGGCAAGCTTGACCTTTCACAGTTCAAGGTCATCCACCCTCAGATACTGCCTGATTTTCCGGTTCAGGTTTCAACCGGTCTATACCCGGAATGGCCTTTTGCATCCTTATCCCATATCGAACCCGCAGATCAAAAAAAGATAATTGCCGCCCTGCTGAAAATGGAACAGACAGATTCTGTAAAAATACCCTTTAGAATACAAGGATTTTTACCCCCTTCAAATTACGATTCCGTTGAAAATTTAATGAGGACATTGAGGATTGATCCCTTCAACAAGACACCAGACATCAACATGTCTGATCTCTGGCAGATCTATAAAACAAAAATTATTTGTATCGGACTTTTTTGTTTTATAATGATTCTGGTAGGAGCTTACCTCCTTCAAAACAGGCAGTCATTGCGTTTAACTAAAGAGCGTCTGGATATGGCAATTGAAGGAACCAATGCCGGGCTGTGGGACTGGAATGTGCAAACCGGTAAAGTCATATTAAACGAAAGATGGGCCAAAATAATAGGATACACCATAGATGAACTTGCACCAGTAAGTATTAAGACATGGGCTGAGCTTTGCCACCCTGATGATCTGAAGAGATCAAAAGATCTGCTCCAAAAGCATTGGGCCAATGAAACCGGCTTTTACCAAAGTGAAGTCAGAATGAAACACAAAAACGGATCATGGGTATGGTTGCGGGGTCAAGGCAAGGTGATGCAATGGACCAAAGGTGGCAAACCCATGCGCATGACAGGGACTCACATCGACATCACAAAAAGAAAACATTATGAAATCCTGATTCAGGCAGAACATGATATGGGTTCTGACTGGCGCAGCGCAGGCAGCTTCAATGAACAGCTCAATCTTTGCCTTCAAACCGCCCTGCAGGTCTCATCTATGGACTGCGGTGGACTTTATCTGGTGGATGAAAACGATGACAGCCTCCGGCTAACCGTACATCATGGATTGTCCGAATATTTCATTGCCCATGCCACATATTTTGGAGCTGATTCCAGGCAGGCACACCTGATAAAAAAGAAAAAGCCTGTTTATGCAAGGCATCTGGATCTGCTCGAGGACAAAAAAAGTGCAACCGCCCATGAGAGGCTGAAGGCTGTTGCCATTATACCAATAATATTTCAAGGCAGGGTAATTGCCTGTTTGAATGTTGCCTCCCATATATTGGAGTCAATACCTGAACATGCCCGCAATGCCCTGGAAAGCATTGCAAATTATACAGGATCTTTTGTCGCACAGGAAATTCAGGATGAGCAGATCCGGCAAGACCAACGGAACATGGATAACTTTTTCAACACTATTGAAGATATGCTGTTTGTACTCGACATGAACGGCTGTATCATCAAGCACAATCAGGGAGTTGCCAAACAGCTGGGATACTCTTCAAATGAATTAATCGGCAAACACATCCGTTGCTTGCATCCGGAGGATCGTCACCACGAGGCCCAAGCTGTTATGAGCAGAATTTTTGCCGGTAAATCCGATTCATGTTCAATTGCACTTAAAACCAAACACGGCAAGCTCATACCTGTGGAGACAAAGGTTAAGCTTGGCCGATGGCAAGACAAAGAGGTGATATTCGGCACCAGCAGGGATATTACTGAGCGCATAGAGATAGAACAAAGAAGACAGCAGATTGAAAAGACAGAGGGCCTCAATCGCATGGCCGGGGCTGTGGCCCATAACTTCAACAATATATTGACCATTATTCTTGGCAATCTTGAACTGGCCATGGAGGCCTTGCCGCAGGAAACATACATTTCCGATAATATCAAACAGGCATTTCAGGCTGCTCAACGCGCTGCGGACATAAGCAGACAAATGCTTGTTTTGCTGGGTAATATTCCACCAAAATTAGAATCAATTGATTTATCAAAAACATGCCTGCAACACTTACATCAGCTGCGTGACAACTTAATAAAAGATGTATCATTAAAAGTTGATATCCTCACACCCGGACCTGTTATTAAAGCTGAAGACGATCTGATTGGCAAAATCCTGACCGCTCTGGTTACCAATGCCTGGGAAGCCATAGATGATTTTCCCGGCACCGTTCAGGTTACAGTGGGAGAAGTTACTCAAACAGATATTCCAAAACATAACCTTTTCCCAATTGAATGGAGCCGTTCTGCTGCACAGTATGGCTGCCTGACGGTTACGGATACCGGCCGGGGAATGAATAAAATTCAGATCAATAAAATTTTTGATCCTTTTTACACCGACAAATTCACTGGTCGAGGATTGGGGCTTCCGGTCGCCCTCGGAATTATCAAAACTTATGGCGGCTGTATTACAGTTAAAAGCGAACCTGGAAAAGGAAGCAGTTTCAGGATTTTTTTACCATTGGCCTCTTAATGTTTTTTTAGGCTTAAAGGAAATCCAATCCAAATGATTGGATTGAGAGGGACAATTTTTGCTGAACAGGTCCGTGCCGTCTTTTCATATTTCAGATACGAAATCCTCTGAGTTCATGACCCTAAACAGCGGATACAAGGGATTTTTTCTATAAAGGTCCAGGCATTGTGCATGCATGGTTTCAGAAAAAGCGGTCGAGCAGTCATCCACAATAACAGCCTTAAAATTATGGCATATGGCATCCATTGCAGTGGCCAGAACACAAAAATTGGTTGCAATCCCGGCAACAGCGCAAAGGGTTATCTGCTGGTCTCGAAGAATCTTTTCAAGACCTATGTCAAAAAAGGCTGAAAACCTTGGTTTGGGAAGCCAGAGATCTTCGGGTGCCATGTCAAGGTCAGCAACGACTTGTGCGCCCTTGGAACCCTTGATGGCATGAGGGTGCATTTTGCCTGTAAAAAGAAAATCATCCTCGGCAAAAGCATCAGTTGAAAATATAACGGGGAAATTTTTTTTACGAAACTCTTTGATCAAAAGGTTGATCACGGGAATAATTTTTCTGGCCAAAGGGGTGATTGGGTAATGATTTTCATCTTTAAAATAATCTTCTACCATATCAATGATCAATAATGCCGGTTTTTCTGTCATAGTCGCTCCTTTGGGATATTTTTTTGATAATATTTTAATGATAAGGAAAAACCCATGGCAAGGGAGCTGATTAACCCTTGCCATGGGAAATCGGAGTGATTTTTTCTATTTACTCACTTAACTTACTCACTTACTTAGCTTATTTGTTTTTCCAAACAGCTCTTCTTCTTTCTTCAAAAGAGGCAATACCTTCAAGGGTATCTTCTGTTTTCATCATGGTTTTCAAAAAATAATTGCTGACCAGATCAACGCCCTGGGCAAAACTGGTTCCAATATGGCGTTTTACAGCTCGTTTATTGAGCCGGATAATCAAGGGACTTGCCATAACAATCTGTTTGACGTTCTTTTCCACAACTTCCTGGAACTCATCCACTGAAGCCACCTGGGATACAAATCCAAGATCCTTGGCAGCCTGGGCAGAATAATTCTGGCCGGTGGTGACAATTTCAATTGCCTTGGCAACGCCGACAAGCTCGGGAAGTCTTAAGGCAGCATAGGGTGGGAAAAATCCCAGCTTGATTTCAGGCTGTCCAAGAATGGCTTTTTCAGATGCAATCACGATATCACAGGCAATGGCCAATTCCATACCGCCACCTAAGCATGCACCGTTCACAGCGGCAATAATGGGGATATCAATCATGTTGATCAACTCGAAAATCCGGTTGAATGTGGAAACCATAAGGTCCACATTATCCGGTTTATGATCGGCCACTTCAACACCTGCACAAAAACTTTTACCCTCGCCTGTGATCACAACGCATTTGAGTTCATCATCTGCAGCAATCTTTTCAAGCTCGGCATTCAGTTCATTCATCATGGGTATGTCCAGAACATTATGTTTTGGTCGGTCAAGAATAATTCTGGCAACCTGGTCATCTTTTTCCACTTTTAAAAATTCTAGTTCTGCCATATAGGCCTCCTGTTAGTTTAAGATAATGCGGTTATTTTTTATCCTCTGATAGCTCTGGGTGTAATCATATGATGCTGGGGACAGATGGATTTTGGATTCTGATATGCAGCCCCGGCAAAAGCTTTCAGGTAATCACGCAATGCGCTCATTTTTACAACTTCATCCACCATACCGTGCTTTGCACAATAGGCAGGTCTTGAATTATCATAGTATTCTTTAGCCTGCTGGTTCATTTTGTCGATAATTGGCTCAAGGGGACGTCCTGCATCCTTTTCCTTGACAAGTCTTCTTGAAAAACTTGCAGCCGCAGCGGTTTCACCATGCATAACATAAATTTCCGTAGTACCGATACCCAAAGTAAAAGCATTGTGCCTGTTGGCCGTGGGGCCGCCCATGACATAATGGGCTGCCGCAGTTCCTTTTCTCAAGGTGATCAAAGTCATGGGAACATCGGTTTGCTGGATAGAGTAGATCAAGGACTGTCCAAGGCCGAGAAGTTCAGCTTTTTCAGCAATATCACCAACATCAATGCCTGAGGTATCCTGGAACCAGATCAAGGGGATTCTGTCACGGCCGCAAAAGGTAACAAATTCATTCATTTTGATCAGGCCCTGGCGATACAATTTTCCGCCGATTCCGCCGTAATCAGCATACTCGGGATAATCTTCTCCCAGCCATCCCTGGTTGTTGCCGATCATGCCCACAAGAAATCCATCCATTTTAACCAGACCTGTATAAATTTCAGGGCCGTAATCAGGTTTGTATTCCATGTGTTCACTGCCGTCGACAAGACGGGCAATGATTTCTTTGAAATTATAAATCTGTTTCTGATTAAATGGCATTAGACGGTAAAGATCTTCTGCCGGGAACCTTGGCGCTTTGGGTTCTGCTACCCTGAAAAACTTGGGATTATAGGCAGGCATATCTTTCATGTAATCTTTAAGTCCGTCAAGCACACCTTTTTCTTCTTCATATACATACCTGAAAAAACCTGTTGAATCGTAATGAACATCAACTGATCCCGGTGGTTTTTCCTTGAACTGTTTGGCGGATGCAATCAACTGTTCCGCACCTTCCAGGTCAAAATATCCCTTGGGAGACATGCCGCTTAGAATACCGCCTCCGCCTACGGCAATATTACAATCTTTGTGGGCAAACAATATGGTGGGGCTGATCCCCTGGTATCCGCCGCCTGCCGGGTTTGTACCATAGATACCGGCCAGTATGGGAATGCCCATCTGCTCAAGTTCCGCATGACGATAAAAAGTGGTGCCGCTTCCTCTTCTGTTGGCATAAAATTTTTCCTGTTCTGTCAATTTTACACCACTGCAGTTAACAAGCCATACCAATGGGATATTCAACCGTTTTGACAGGTTAGTGGCCCTGAAAATATTTTCCGGCTGTCCCGGAAGCCATGCACCTGCCATGACTTTGTTATCAAACCCTGCCACGACACACCATTTACCGGAAATTTTTGCAAGGCCGTCAATGACATTGGTTGTGCCTTCAACATTATTTTCGGGATTAAAAATGGTGTGCAAAGGAGTCCATGTGCCGGGATCAACCAGATACTCAAGCCGCTGCCATACCGTCATTACACCTCTTGAATTGATCTTTTCCGTAGGCAGTCCGGCATTTTTAACCTTTTCGACTTCTGCATCAATCCCGGCTTCCACTTCCTTGATATTTTTCACATTTTCTTCTGAACTTAATAATTGTCCTTTATTAAGTTCAACACCGAATTCCGTCATTTTTTCAAAATATTGTCTCATTATTTACTCCTGGTCAAATTTAATTATTATTTTCAAATCACCACCCTCCTGTCAGGAGAGTCATTCGCTTATCGTAAAATTTTAATTTTATATTTCGCCTGCTTGGAAACACCCCCTTGACTTTAAACTTTTCTTTAAGTATAGACCCAAATTATCTTGTTTAAGAAAATTTTTTTTTCTGACAAGGGAAGAACCAAATATTATACGAACAAAGGAGAAGAAAATGAGCACTGAAATTTTAGCACCAATGCCCGGATCAATCTGGAAAGTGCATGTAAAAGAAGGTGATGAAGTTGTTGAGGGACAGGAACTCTTAATCCTGGAAGCCATGAAAATGGAAAACCCCATTATTACAACAACAGCAGGCAAGGTAACGGAAGTTAAAGTAAAAGTGGAAGATAAAGTTGCCACAAAGCAACTGCTTCTGACGATTGAATAATTTTCAATACCTTGAATAGCAAATTTTGTATCTGCAGAGGGCATCATCTTTTATGCTCTCTGCATGATATGAAATTGTTCATTTTCTTCTTTGTATAATCCTTTTTCCAATTAACTGAACCAGGCAGAAATAATCAGCCCGGGGCAGTGCTTTCCATCCTGATAATTCATATAATAAAACAGCATTTTCATACCGGTTATAGATTAAATAATTCCCCTCCTTTGTCAAGCTGTTTTTCAGCCATGTTGTGACTTTTTTCTTGACAAGTGATTTAAATTTTAGTTTATGGTATGCATCATAACATGGAACAATGTTTTGATATATAAAACACCACAAAAAGGATTAATCTTAAAGAATGCACAATAAACCACAAACCTTTAATTTAAGATAAATGGTATATGGGTCAGGATATTAAAAAGCTAAATTCCATTGAAAAAGCCCTGGAAATCATGCTCACATTCCAGGACGTTAAACCGTCATGGGGTATAAGGGAGTTAAGTACAAAGCTCGAATTCAGTCCGGCAACTGTTCAAAGAATTCTGCAAGTTCTCAAATCATATGAATTTGTTAAACAAGACCCTAAAACCAGGCAATATTTTATTGGTAACATATTTTATAAATTTCTTGAGTGTCTGAACAGTTCAAATAATCTTACCCGAATCGGACGCAGATTCATGGAAGAACTGGCAGTCGGAACCCTTGAAACAACCCATTTGAATGTCATCAAAGGAAATCTTCGGATCTGTATCGACACCATTGAATCTCCCAAAGAATTAAAGGCAGGCATGCGAATCGGCAACCAGTCACCGCTGTATGCCGGAGCATCTGCAAAATGCCTGCTGACCTTTTCCTCTAAGGATTTTCAAAACAATTATTTTCAAACCATAAACATGGAACCCATTACCGAGTTCACCATCATACGGCAAAACAAGCTGCGGAAAGAACTTGACAAAATAAAAGAACAGGGATATGGCATCAGCCTTGGGGAGAGAACTCCGGGGCTAGGTTCATTGAGTGCCCCTGTTTTTGATTATAGAGGGCAGATCCTGGCAAGCCTGAGCCTTGCCATACCTGAAATCAGATTCAAGCAGGAGGATCATCTTTCAAATTGTATTGATATACTAACCAGTGCTGCAAAATCTTTTTCAAACGAAATGGGATTGGGCGCTGGAAAATTTTAACTATTTAGGAGGAACAATGGATTTTAAACTATCAAAAGAACTTCAAATGCTCCAGAAAGAGATCAGAAATTTTACAAAAAAACAGATTGAACCTAATATTGAGGAATGGGATGAAAAACATTACCTGCCTTATGAAGAGGTCATGAAACCTCTGGGAGAACTGGGATTTTTCGGAACAGTTATCCCTGAAGAATACGGTGGGGAAGATATGGGTTTTCTGGCAGCCATGATCGTTACAGAAGAGCTTGCCCGCGTATCTTCTTCTTTGCGCGTTCAGGTCAACATGCAGGTACTGGGATGTGCTTACACCATCTACCGTTACGGCAGCGAAGAACTGAGAAAAAAATATGTTGAAAAACTGTGTACGGCTGAATATGTCGGCGGTTTTGGTATTACTGAACCCGATGCCGGTTCAGACATCATGAACATGTCCACCGTTGCCGAAGATAAAGGAGACCACTGGCTGATCAACGGTTCTAAAACCTGGATCTCCAATGCCAACGTAGCCGATGTCCTTATGTGCTATGCCTATACGGATAAATCCGCCGGTTCAAAAGGCATGTCCGCTTTTGTTATTGAGCCTAAAAATTTCCCCGGCATCAAAGTATCCTCATTAGATAAGCTGGGATCTTGGTCTTCCCCCACAGGCGAACTTTTTTTGGATAATGTAAAAGTTCCCAAGGAAAACCTCGTGGGTGAAGTTGGTGACGGTGCAAAAATTGTTTTCTCATCCCTGAACCAGACCCGTCTGTCTGCTGCAGCCGGTGGTGTCGGCCTTGCCCAGGCATGCCTGGATGAAGCAATCAAATATTGCAATACCAGAGAACAATTCGGCAAAAAAATCGGTACTTTCCAGATGAATCAGGATATGATCGCCCAGATGGCCGCTGATATCGAAGCTGCCAGACTGATTGTCTACAAAGCTGCCTGTGCAAAAGACGACGGCAACCTGAACAATGGTTACGACGTTGCCATGGCAAAATATCTGGCTGGTGAAGCTGCAACAAAATGCGCTAACTTTGCCATGAGAATCCTGGGTGCATACGGATACTCAACAGAATACCCGGTTGCCAGATACTACAGAGATGCCCCAACCTATTCCATGGTTGAAGGTTCCGCCAATATCTGCAAATGGATCATGGCCCTTGATCAGCTGGGTTACAGAAAAGCCAACAGATAATACAAAAAAAACAACGTGGACAGCTCTTCTTCCTGAACTACCGTTTGAATTGCTGTTCACGGCTTTTTTTAAGGAGGCCGAAGTGGACCCGAAAGAAATTGCTAAAAAAACAGGAAAAACTGCTAAACTGTACTTTTCCACTGTCAAAGAAGAGGAAAAGCCCTACAACCTGTGGAGGCATTTTGACAAAGAGCTTGCAAAAGACATGTCCCTTTATATCACAGGTCAGATGTATGCCAGAGAAAAGATTCCCCATCAAACCCGACAACTGGTCACAGTGGCTGCGTTAACGGTTCTTTCAAAGCCTGATGAACTAAAACTGCATACACATGCGGCACTGAATGTGGGATGTACAAAAGAAGAAATTGCAGAAGTGATTTTCCAAACCAGTATCTACGGCGGTGTACCTGCTGCAAACACGGCTTTGACGGTACTCAAAGAAGTTCTGGAAGAACGCGGCGAAGAGTAAATCAGGTATCAACAAAAAAATTTGTTAAAAGCAAAGATGCATGTGCCGCACAATTTTTTGCTTTTAACGTTTAACTCTTGAGTGATAAAAATCCATGACAGAAGAAGCCTATTTCAACTTGGCCAAAACCATCATACAGGGAAATACACCGGATTCAACACAATTTGCCAAAATTGCCCATTTGACTGATGACAAAGTATTTGAACTATTCCCTGGTGCAAATTTAATTAGATCCACTTATTTTAAAAATCAAATCCACCTTTGCACCATCTGTAACGGTAAATCAGGTAAATGTTCCGAAGATTGTACCTTCTGCGCACAATCCAGATTTCACAAGACAGATGTTGAAACCTATCCGCTTCTTTCCAAAGAAAAACTACAGCAGCCTGCACTGGATCTTAAAAATACGCAGGTTACCCGTTATTCCATCGTGACCAGTGGAAAAGGCCTGTCCGGAAAAGAGATAAACCGCGTTTCAGAAGCGTTTTCAGGAATAAAAGACCTGCCTCTTTGCTATTGCGCTTCCCTTGGCATTATCACGGAGGATGATTTCAATCTGCTTGCAAGGTCCGGTGTCACCCGCTACCACCATAACCTTGAAACCGCAAGAAGCCATTTTAACAACATCTGTACCACCCATACATATGACCAGCGGATCGAAACCATAAAAACGGCACAAAAGGCTGGACTGTCCGTTTGTTCAGGCGGCATATTCGGTCTGGGTGAAACCGATGATCAAATCCTGGAAATGGCTCTTGAACTCAAGTGCCTGGATGTGGATGCAGTACCCTTGAATTTTTTGTCTCCCATACCGGGAACACCAATGGAACATCAGTCTAAGCTTACCCCGCTGAAATGCCTTAAAATAATTGCTCTGTTCAGATATGTACTTCCTGAAAAAGAGATCATCATCTGCGGCGGAAGGGAAGCCAATCTGGGCATGCTTCACCCGTTTATTTTTTATGCCGGGGCAAGCGGCATTTTAACCGGCAACTATCTGACCACCGGCGGCAGGCAGCTGGAAAAAGATTTGAACATGCTCAATCAGCTTGAACTGACGCCACGATAGGTCATTGTTTGATTTTTTTATAAAAGTTTTTCAGAATCTAAACAGCGACTTTCATATTTTAGTTTCTGCCCTTTAGGGTGTTTTGGACAAACCAGGGTGACCAGATTGTAGTATAAAATGGCCAGGTCTGCCCATGAAAGTTATTCCAGGATCTATTCCAGGCTTTTCCCGAGAATGGTGTTCCAGATTCCGTCCGGGCATCGCCTCTCAATGATATGGACATTTTTTTGAGACAATGACGCCAGTACTTTTTTAGCTTCGGAATTCAAAAGCCCGGACAGAATAAACCATTTTTTTTCCAATAGATACGGGCTTTCTATCATTATCCGCATGACATCATAATGAATATTGGCAACCAGAAGATCACAAGGGATATTCATGATCTCCTCGCCTTTTGCCTGGAAAGCAAGAATTTGTTCTTCAAATTTGTTGAGCCTGATATTGTTCAGGGAGGTTTTAACCGCCAGATGATTGAAGTCACACGCCATCACAGGATTGCAGCCCAGAACTGCCGCTCCCAGGGATAGCAGCCCGGTTCCCGTACCGATATCAAGCACAGACCGAATCTTATGCCGGGTACACAATCGATGGATCAAATACAGACAATCTTCCGTGGTCTGATGCCTGCCGGTTCCAAACACCACTCCCGGATCAAGCTGGATGCCCTTTATGGTTTCATCATCCAAAGCAGGCCTGTTCCATGGCGGATAAATGCACAAACTCTCGACACAGTAAGGCTCAATCTTATCTCCATGCCATTGTTCTCCGGTCATTTCATATTTTTCAACCAGGCTGATGCCCTCATTTTTTTCAAGGATTTCTTCTACAACATCATCACAAAGCGAAGAGAAAAAAAGAAATGCCATTGTTTCTTCCACCCATGTGCCGAGAAAGCAATCACTGCCCTGAACCGTCTCATCAACCAACGGAACACCGTCAAAATAGTAAATATAAAGATTATTATACGGATTGATCATTTTTTATTGTTTTATCACCTCTTTTAAATTCAAAATATCAGTCAGGCTTTAATTAATAAGTTCCACCCGGATTTTTGTCAAGATCGCTTCTCTATAAGGCCAAAATGAATTTGTTATATTTTGCAAACGCGGTAAAATTTTACCGAAGTAAAGTTTAAAAATTGCCAAACCATCCGTAAAAATTTGATTGTTCACAGATAATCTTTTATAGAATAAGCACAATACATATTTCTAATATATTGATTCAAAAATGTCGAATTTAAAACTGGCGTTATGCATCAAAATAAAGGACTAATATCAACCATAATGACATCTCTTTATAGAATAAATGCTTGGTTAAACACTTTTTATCAGCGAGTGACTCATTTTTTATACTTTTTTTAATTTGGCGAAGGTATTACCAAGAACATGTTTATTTAGTGTCTGCATGGAAAGTCAATGGTTCTCGTGCAAATGCAAACACTACTTGCTTGGAAAATTTAATTTAAAATAAAGGAACAAGATATGAAAAAGTTATTCATCTGTTTTAGTCTCATATTGGCAACTCTATTGCTTAATAATTGTGCAAAACACCGAGTAATGCCTTTAACATCAAGTGAAGAAAAAATCCATATTGATGTACTCTGTGACCGCGGCAATCAGGAAGAGTTGAAATCAAGGCAGTGGCAGTACCGTAATGAAATTGCTGGTTTTATGGAACCCAATCTCGTACGCCGACTGGGTGATTATGGATTCAGCTCTGCGTTAATTGGGAAGGAAACAGAATATAAAAAAGCAGCTGGCACCTATCTTTTGAAGGTGGCTATTGAGTCCTATAATCCCGGCAGTGCAGCCGCCCGCGTTCTTGTTGGTTTCGGAGCAGGAGCCTGTTCATTGAAATGTCACTACGAGTTACTCGACAGTAAAGGCGAAACCATTTTGAGCTGGGATGACGGTATTGGTACATCTCAACACTGGAAGCGCTTACCTGTTGCCTTGAACAAAAAAGCCGGGGCTAAACTGAGTCAATACCTTGCCGGTGTTAGCCAGAAGTGAAGGGTGAAGAGGGTAAAATATTAACTTAAAGCATCTGTCAAAAATACTGGCCGAATACAAATACAATGGAATTTTGTCCCCGGTTCGATGAGCCAATACCTCCATTGGAAATATGATGCATCCTTAAGGAGATCAATTTATTGGCCTTTCCGTTTCTTTTGAATTCAATACCCATTCCAGCCTGCGGATTAAAATTAAATCGATAGTCCTGACCTTTAACACGGTAGTCGTCATACACAACACAGATGCCAGCTTCCAGATACGGCTTGATACGGTTGGTCTCAAACCTATCCAGATAGATCAATGCCAGCACTCCGGTATTTGCAATAAATTTCATATCCTCATCATCAGGGAAAGCTCCCCCGACAGAACCTTCAACCTTAAACATAAGGTTATCCGGCGCTTTATGTTTCCAAACCCTCTCATAGTCATACAGCCTGAATATGGATACCTGTAAAAAACATGCACCGTCAGATGGATCATAAGTATACCCTGAATTCAAAGCTATCCCGGTCTCGGTGGGAACATAGCTTTCATTGATTTGGGCGGACACGGTAATAGGGGTAAAAAAGGACACCATTGCTGTTATAAATAGACAAATCAGTTTTATTTTTTGAAATATCAAATCAAAGCTCATTTTATTTTAAATAAATACCTTTATAAAAATTTCGGGTGTATCTCACCCATCGGTTGACCAGCCAGTCTTCAATGTAAAAAATAAAGCAAATTTAATTTGAATACAAGAACCCATTGCTGTATAAAGCCCCATCACTAAAAAAAATGAAAGAGGGTGATATGTTAATACAAAAATTTTTGGCTGAAATCCGCTATTACCAAAGGCGTTATCAGTGTTTTTTGTCCAGATGCTTATATTTATTGTTTTGCTATACTGTACAAATTTTGATATCCTTAACAGTTGGTCAAGCAGGTTACAGACTTAAAGCGGGACAGTTTGAACTGGTTAATAAAAATTTTTCCAGCACACAAGCCTCAAAACAAAGACTTCCGGAAAAGGAGTATTATACGGGGTATCCCTGCTTAAAATGGTAACCGTCAAACAGAAAAATTCGGTTAGTTATTCTATTATTAATAGAAACATCACTGGTGTTAATAAATGAATAAATATGATGACATTGTCGTTGGAAGCGGGGTAAGTGGATTAACTACTGCTTTGATTCTAGGTATGAATCAAAGAAAAGTCCTTTTAATCGAAAAATCTTCTAACATAGGAGGCGCTTTATCTCGTTTTTATAAAAAAGGTATCCCTTTTGACACTGGGTTTCATTTTACCGGTGGATTTGCGAATGATTTAATTCTTTCTGATATGCTTGAAGTCTTATCAATTAATCACGATATCCAACCAGAATTTATAAGACACCCTGAAGACAACAGATTCGTTTTTGAAAACCAGGGCAAGGCACCAGGCAAATCATTTGAATTCCATCCTGGTTTTGAACAAACCATGCAAGATATGCTATCTTATTTCCCGGATGAGAAACAAGCAATCCATTCTTATTTTTCTAAAATGAAAAGTATTAGAAAAAACACTAAAGCTATGAACATCCGGGCTGAATTTGAAATGCAAAAACCTTTGGACGAAGATTTTATCAGTCTGAAAGATATGCTTGATTCTCTTACTCAAAACAAAACACTAAAAACTCTTTTAAGTGCATTTTCCATGTGTCATGGAACTGAACTTTCTAAAATCTCATTTGCAAACCATTCAAGAGTGACATATAGCCTCTATGAATCAATTGCCAGAGTAAAAAATGGTGGGAATGCTTTTATCAAAGCATTTAAAAAGAAACTTAAAAAATATAATGTCGATATACAAACAAACACTTTTATTACTTCCTGTGAAGATATTGACAATCGAAAAGTTGGAACTTTTGTACTTAACAATGGTTCAAAATTAAAAGCAGCAAACTGTATTTTTACAATTCATCCTAGAAAAATCTTAAAAACATTTCAAGAAAAAAATACATCCAAAGCATTTGCAGATAGAATTAATAGTTTTGAAGAATCTATTGGATTTTTTCTTGCCTTTATAAAAATTACAAAAAAAGATCAAAAACCTTTTAATCCCAGCATAACAACGCTTTATCCTGACAATGACATGAACAAAATGTTTGACCCTGAATTTAAAGGCGACCTGCCGTTAGTTATAGTAAGAAACTCTGAAGAAACTAAAACGAAAAATGTTAATGTTATAAATGCTTTTGAATTATCACATTGGGAGCATGTAAAAAAATGGGCTGATTCCACGACTGGTAAAAGAAGTTCAGAATATAAAGAGTATAAAAGAAAAACAACCAGTCGGATATGTGAACGCATAATTAAGATTTTTCCTGAATATAAAGATTGCCTTGAAGTTATTGATTCGGCATCCATGCTGACTTTCCGTGATTATCTAAACAACCCGTTTGGGTCTGCATATGGAATAAAACAAAAAATAGGACAATTTAATCTTTTTGGTCGTATTCAATATAAAAATACATTTGCAGCAGGACAGAGTGCTATCTTGCCAGGAATAATCGGAGCAATGATTTCTGGGTTTACTATTTGCCGATACTTATTGAGTAAAGATGTTTATGCAGCTTTTATAAAAAACCAGCTAAAAGACAAATAAGGGTAAAAATATTATAATGAGAAGAGTTGTTATTACAGGGACAGGAACCATTTCTGCTCTTGGCAATTCCATGGATGAATTAATAAATTCCATTGAGCGCAAAGTTTGTGGTACAAAACAAATGACAACATGGAATAAATACAAAGGACTGCAAAGCCTTGTTGGTGCCCCGGCAAAATTACCCGATATAAAAACAATACCGCGAAAAATGCGACGTTCAATGGGTAGAATGAGCCTTTTAGCTGTCTTTGCAGCAAATGAGGCTTTAAAGTCAGCTAAAATAGAAAAAGATGCAATCACAAACAAGAGATATGGTTGTGTTGCCGGTTCTACAATGGGAAGTGCAGAAGCTTTGAACGATACTTTTGAAACTATGCTTCCGGATCATGATCTTACTTTGTTAACATCAATGAGTTTTTTCAAATGTATTTCCCATACCGTATCCATGAACCTTGCACAATATCTTGGAATTACAGGAAGTATCATTGCAACATCAGCAGCCTGTGCATCTTCTCTCCAGGCGATAGGCACCGGCTTTGAATTGATCCGGTACAACAAACAGGATATTGTACTTTGTGGTGGTGCAGAAGAGCTGCATCCTACAGTAACAGGCTCATTTGATATATTATTTGCAACTTCTACTAAATTTAATGACAATCCTGAAAACACGCCCCGCCCTTTTGATAAAAACCGGGACGGATTAGTTTGTGGTGAAGGTGCCGGCATACTTGTACTCGAAGAACTTGAACATGCTAAAAAAAGGGGAGCTAATATACTTGCTGAGGTCCTTGGATATAATACTTGTGGAAGTGGTTCTCATATAAGCCAGTCAAACAAAGAGGCTATGATTCAATGCATGAACTCAACATTGTCAGATGCAAGCTTGAACCCTGAAAATATTGATTTTGTCAGCGCACATGCTACTGCAACTTTGCAGGGCGACCATGAAGAGGCAGCAGCTATTTATGAAGTATTTGGATCAAGAATACCTGTTAACAGCTTAAAAGGATATTTAGGACATACCCTTGGAGCATCAGGTGCTATTGAACTTGCAGTTTCAATTGAAATGATGAATAAAGGTATCATTTATCCAACATTAAACCTTGATGATGTTGATGAAAATTGCAGTATGATAAATCATGTAAAAACAAAACTGAAAAAAAACATAAACTTTATACTGAAAAACTGTTTTGCTTTTGGTGGAATAAATGCTTCTATTATTTGTAAAAAATATGAGGAATTAAATGAGTAGTGATATAGAAACAATGAATATAGAAACAATGATTAATGAAGTTTTTGAAGAATCTTTTGAAATTGAAAAAAAAGAACTTAGACCAGAAGCTAATATATTTGAAGATCTAGGACTGGACAGCCTTGATGTTGTTGATTTGGTTGTTGCCTTACAAAAAAAATTCAGTGTGGAAATCAGAACTGACGAAAAAATAAAAGATATTAGAACTCTTGAAGATCTTTTCAAATTTATTAAAGAATTACAATTAGAAGCTTAGTATTTATGATCTTTTTCAAGAATCTGTTGTTTTTTATTCTTGTTAGTACTTTTACAATAATTTTTTTTCTGTTTTTTGGAATAATTTTAATATTTATTCGTGTTTTTAGCTCAAAAACAATAGCTCAAAAAACTTTAAGATTCCTGATTGTATGTTACGGAAGAATAATTATATTCGGTTTTGCAAGAATACTTGTTAAAGTTAAATTTATAGATTCATCAGAAGGCAAACAGGCTTTGGACCCTTGTGTGTATGTGGCAAACCACAGCTCAGCTTCAGATGCTTTTCTCATGGGTGTACTTCCGGGTGAATTTGTTCAAATTGTCAATTTATGGCCTTTTAAGATCCCAATTTTAGGGCTATGCGCTCGTCTTGCCGGATATTTGAGTATTCGAAGTATGTCTTTTGTTGATTTTTCAAAAGAGTGCAAACTTTTATTTTCAAATAATATTTCAATTATTGGTTTTCCCGAGGGCACTAGATCTGTCTCTTCTCAAATGGGCAAGTTCCATAGCACATTGTTCAGAATAGCAAAAGAAAATAATCTGAAAATTGTACCCTTGTGCATTTTAGGAAATAAAGACAAGCCATTACGTGGAAGTTTAAAAATAAATCCAGGAAATATTGAAATTCATAAACTCCCTGCCATTGATTATAATGAATATGAACATTTTAGTAGTTTTGAACTAAAAAATTATACTCGTGCAAAAATGCAGATATTTATTGATCAACACAAAGAGGTAATATGAACAACAATATCATAAACAATAATATAATCAATAGCATAGAAATAGATCTTGGGGGCAGTTGCAACCTTAACTGTTTTTTTTGTTATTTCACAAAGGTTAAAACTTCTGATAAATTTAACAAAAACAAACTTTTGCTTGATGAAATAATAGATTTGATAAACCAGGCAAATGAGCTTGGTGTTCAAAAAGTGATTTTATTTAACAATTCATCAAACCAACATCCTGATACTGCCGAAATTCTTAAATTAATTAATAAAAAAAACATGCAAATGGAATTTTCATTAAGAAAACCGTGTAACAACCTATCTGTTAATGAAAATGCATTGATTAAGTGCTTAAAACATAAAGATTCGTGCTTCATTAATTTATATGGTTCTGTTTATCCTTGCGCTGGAATGCGATTATCAATTGGTAATATACGCCAGAATAGATTAAAAAAAATACTTTTTGACAGTGAGGTTCTTGCAAACCTTAAAAACCATGAATTCAGTATAAAAGGCCCATGTCGAAAGTGTGATAAATTTTCCAATTGTTATGGGTGTCGTGCCAGAACATTTGCTTTGACTGGTGATTATCTGGCATCTGATCCTTTATGTCCTGAAAATCACGATAAACTTGAAAAAATCACTTATCTTCCCATGTCAGTTGAAAAATTAGTACCTCAAAAACAAGGCATGCGTGTTGTCACTAATTTATTAACTGTTAAAGAACGTTATGCAAAAGTGGAATCTATTTTTCCAGCCAACAGCCCTTTTATTAAAAAGGATGGAAGCCTGGAAGAATTTGCGTATATGGAAGTAATGGCACAATCTGCCGGTGTAATGGATGGGTTTGAAAAATTTGATACTGGTAAGCTTAGTCCCGGAGGATTTTTAATCGGAGGTCAAAAAATTAATATTTATGCTAAAACCTTTGCCGGAGATAAGCTTATTATTGATATTTATAAAACAACTAAATTTGGAAATTTTGGCATACTTACAGCAAAAATATATTGTAAAGATATTTTAATTGCAGAAGGTGAAGTAAAGATTTATCAAACTGACGGAGTAAATAATGAAATTTAACATTATAATATTACTAATAATCTTTTTAATTCCTACCAGTCAACTTTTTGCTGCAGATGCTCAGATTGATAATTTTTTATCGGAAGTAGAACAAAACATGAGCCAGGTTAATACAGTTCATGCCATGTTTGTTCAGAAAAAAGAAATGGCTATGTTTGACATACCTATTATAATCAAAGGTGAGTTCTATATTCAAAACCCTGATAAGTTTGCCTGGATTGTGACTGATCCGATTGAATACACACTGATTTTAAGCAAATACAAGGTTAAAAAATGGGACAAATCAAACGGAACACAAGAGATGTCACTAAAAGATAATCCAATGTTCAAAGCAATGATTGAACAGATTACTTTCTGGTTCTCAGGATCATATTCATCGTGTAAAAATGATTATGATATCAAAGTTATTCAAAAAAACCCAGGTATCTTAGACTTTGCGCCAAAGAAACATAATCCTGCTTCAGAAATGCTCACTAATATCACTCTTACTTTTCAAAATGATAAAAGATATATCTCAAATATCAAACTTTTGGAAAAAAATGATGATATTACCGAACTCTTTTTTAATGATGTAATCTTAAACTCAAAAATTGACAAGTCAGTTTGGGAAACAAATTAACCGTGTCTAAAAAGACTGATATAAACTTTGATAAACTCAATAAGTTTGACTTATTTTTTGATTTTATTGGAAAAAATAAAATTTATCTTCTGATTTTATTTTTCCTTCTAATCATGGTTTCTTTTGTTCGAATTGCCAAAGTAGATTTTGTTAATGATATTTCTGTTATGTTACCAGATTCCCCTGAATTAAAAAGATCTCTTGATTTTATTAATAATTCAGACATGTCTGACACTATAGCTTTTTCCATAACATGTAAAAACAATTCAAATAAAAATTTATTATCACAAACAGAGGCTTTTTCAGACAAATTAAAAAAAGTTTCTCTGATTACTGAAGTAGTAACAGGAATTGAAAATCTTGATATTTCAAAATTGAGAAGGGATATTACAAAATTATTACCGCTGTTACTTGCAAAAGAAGATTATAAATTATTTAAAGATATTGAAAAAGATGAGTATATTGCTGAAAAAGCAAGACAGTTGTTTATTATGCTTACAACACCCGGCAGTTCATTTATGCAAACATCTATGGACACAGACCCTTTTGGGTGGTCTAACCATATACTCAATAAGCTTCAGGTTTTAAGCAAATCAATGGGGTTTGATGTTGAACTTAAGAACAAGCATTTTGTTGACAAAACCCATCAATATTCACTTGCTATAGCCAAAACATCCGCTCCTTTAACAGATGCTGAAAAATCTGAAATTCTTATGTCAGCAATAAATGATATCATAAAAACGTTCCCTGATCTTAATATTGTGACAGTATGCGGGCATAAGCATACATTGAGTAACCAGAAAATTGTTAAAAAAGATATATATATTACCACTATCATTATCACTCTTAGTTTTATTGTCTTAATGCTCTTTATGTTTAAAACATTTGATGCTCTGTCAATATTTATCTTGCCGTTTTTTGCTATTGTTCTTTCTGTTTTTATCTCCAGTTTTATTCTCAATTCTTTATCCTTTTTTATGATAGGATTTGCTGCTGTGATCGCAGGAATTTCTGTTGACTATGGGATACATTTGTTCACTGCCTGGAAGACTAACGGTTATAAAGGATTAAAAAATACAATTAAACCCGTTTGGATAGCATCTTTAAGCACAATGGGTGTCTTTGTCTCTTTTTTTATTTCATCTGTTCAGGGTTATAAGGAGCTTGCTGTTTTTTCCATTATCAGCATTGTGATTTGTGTTCTTTTATCAATAATTTTTTTGCCTCATTTTTGGAAAAAGAAAAGTTTAATCCCCAACATTAATATCCCTGCTGAAGTATCAGTCAATAAAAGTAAATTTATCTTAATTTTGTGGGGTGTAATTTTCTTTTTTTCCATAATGAGTATGATAAATTCTGATTTTTTGAAAGCAACCGACATTTCAGCCTTTGATGGAAGCGAGCAAAGTGTTTTTGATTCAGAATCACAATTTTATGGTGTTTGGGGTGGAGAAAAAAAACCAGGTGTCATTGTTACAAAAGGCAAAAATATTGAAGATGCCTGGCCCGATTATGAACTAATAACAAATAAACTTAAAAATAATATTGATGGGTTTAACTCGCTTGCTGTTCTTTTGCCTTCAATAAAGCAACAACAAAAAAATTTGCAGAACTTTCAAGAATTCTGGACAAAAGATAAGATTTTTCAACTTAAAGACAAATTCTTAAAAGAAACAGAGGCTTATGGTTTTAAAAAAGATTCTTTTAACAAATTTTTCCTTTTGCTTGAATCAAAAGGCCTTTCATTTGAAAATCAAATTCCGGAAGTATTACAAATATTTGAAAAGCACTTTGTCAAAGAGATCGACTCAACTCATCTTCTCTCTTATTTTAATGACACAAAAGAAAACTTTACAAAAATAGAATCAGTTTTAACGGATTATCCAGATTCGTATATAGTTTCAAGAATAGAACTTTCTTCCCACATTGGAAAACAATTAATCCTGGACTTGAAAAAGATATCTTTTTTTGCATTTTGCTGGGTGTGTGTATTGATTATAATTTTTTTGAGAAAGCCCAAGGATATTTTTCTATCATTACTTCCTGTTGTAACCTCAATTTCGTTTGTTTTTCTTGCTTTAAACCTTCTTTCAATCGAGGTCTCTGCAATAATTCTTATAACTTTAATTATTATTTTAGGCTTAAGTCTTGATTACGGTGTTTTTATATCAAGCGCTGATTCATTAAAAAATAGAAAGTCTGTAATTATTGCTGCAACTTTCTCAATGCTGACAAGTATGATGGGAGCAGGCGCATTATTATTTGCTTCTCACCCTGTGATGTTTTCTATAGGAGTAACTTTAGTAAGTGGAATTATTGCAGCTTACTTGAGCGCAGTCTTTTGTATTCCTGCTTTTAAAAAGGTGTTAAAATGAAATTTTTCTTACTTTTCTTCTCTCTGCTATTTATAGCTGGCTGTTCAACCATAGATGTACCTGAGCATAATCTTGTCCCACTTAACCATATAGACAAAAAAACTGCCTGCAAAGAAATAGCTCAATATAATGATTCAATTACACAAAAAACAAACATGATCAACTCAACCATATTCACGTTCAAAGGTCGATCCATGACTGCTCTCGGCATTACCAAACTTGACGGAGAAAATAAAAATTTTTCTGTTGCAGGTTTTAATCCCATGGGCATAACCCTTTTTAAAATTCAAATGGAAGATGAAAAGGTAATTTCAAGTTACGTTATTCCTCAATTCGGCGCTGATAATCTTGATAAGGCGGCTTCCATGATAAGTCAAGATATAGCACATATCTATTTTAACAGAAAAATTGATTTAAAGACTGCATCTCTTGAGCTTGATAAATATAAAGTTACAATAAATACTCAAGTGGACCAAAATGATTTTGAATACATTTTTAGTGGGCAGCCTCTAAAACTGACAACAAAATCAATGTATAAAAATAACAACAAAATCTGGTCTGTTGATTATTATGATTATACAATTGTTAACGACAGGACATCTAATAGAGAAATACCGTTCAAACTTTTTTTTAAAAATTATAAATATGGCTATGTCCTTGAAATAGAGACAAAAGAAATAAAATAATCATTTGTGTATACGCATACACCCAAAATCTTTTTATTTATTTGTTTAAAAAAACTTTATATTGATATATGGTTCGAGTTTTAGCAATCAAAGATTTGACTTGAAAATGAGCTTAATAAACCAACAGATAACTGAATTAATAAAAGAAAAACTTGAATATCAAGATGATAGTTTAAATATCCAAATTAAGTTTGATAAAAACTTTATTGGTTTTAAAGGACACTTCCCTAATAATCCGGTTTTACCTGGTGTTGTGATGATTAAAACAATGACTCTAATGTATGAACTATACAAAAAAAAAGAGGTTACATTATCTCAAATAACACAGGCTAAATTTATTGAACCTGTGTTTGCTGATACTGTTACTTGTTTTATTGTCAAAGCAAATAGAGACAAATTAAACAGAGATAAACAAACAATTAAACTCCAAGGTAAAGTCCTTAAATCAGAAAAAATTATTGCGAAAATTTCACTTATTTTGCAGGAATAATAGATAAAAATTCTGAACAGCAAAAAAATACTCCAAACATATTATTTCTGGAACAATAAACATGAAATGTTTTTTAGTTGATGCAAATATAGCCACCTCGCCCTATCCAGTATATCCTCTTGGAATGAGCATGGTTGCAAATGCTCTTATTAAAGCCGGCAACAAAGTTTTTCAATTTGACTTTTTACAAAATAACTCTTCTTATGAAAAACTTTTGTTTTCCATAAAAAAAGAGGCTCCTGAAATAATTGGCATATCAATGAGAAACATTGACAATGTTAATTCCATGAATGAAAAAATATATATCGATGTTGTTAAATCAATTGTTTCTCAAATCAAATCTGTAAGCAATGCAATGATTGTTCTTGGCGGCACTGCTTTTTCAATTTTACCGGAAAAATTACTTGAGGAAATTGGAGCAGATTTTGGAATCGTTGGTGAAGGTGAAAGTTTGATGGTAGACCTCACAAGTCAAATCAAAGCCGGTAAAATACCTCCGAATAAAATCCTAAAAGCCAAATCAGACCTTAGAGGAAACCAAATACAAAAAGCATACTATGATAAGGAGATTTTAAATTATTATCTGAATAATGGTTCTATTGCCAATGTCCAGACAAAACGTGGATGTATACATAAATGTGTTTATTGTTCATATCCTTACCTTGAAGGAAATGTGTTCAGACATCGTGATATTAAAGAAACAATTGATGATATTGAATTCCTTGTAAAAGAGTGTAAGGCTAAAATGATTTTTTTTACAGATTCTGTTTTTAATGACAATCAGGGCAATTATATTGAGCTGCTTGAAGAAATGGTCAAACAAAAGGTTTCGGTTCCATGGACAGCTTATATCAAACCTGAAAAAATTTCTAAATCTGCCATTAATCTTATGATAAAAACCGGGGTTCGCGGAGTTGAAATTGGGTCTGACGGTGCTTCGGACGAAACCCTGGCAGGATTGGGTAAATCTTTCAGATTCAAAGATATTATTGAATGTAATAAAAATTTTACTGATAATAAAATTGCAACTGCAAATTTTTTTATGTTTGGATGCCCTCGTGAGACTAAAAAGACCGTTGAAAAAGGGATTAGTAATATAATAAATTTAAACAAGACTGTCTCTTTTATATTTCTGGGGATTAGAATCCTTCCTAACACAAAATTACATGACATTGCTATTAAACAAGAAATTATCAAAAAAGATAATGATTTGCTGGAACCTGTTTATTATATTGCACCTGGTCTTGATAAAGACTGGATGCAAACAACTTTAGATGAAAATTTTAAACCATACCGGCACTGCGTGTTCCCACCTGATGCTCTTGAAAATAGTGTGAAATTTTTACACAAATTAGGTCATACAGGGCTTATGTGGGATCTTCTTATACCTGGCAAAGATCGACTAAGGCCAAAAAGACGAAAAAAATCATAAAAATGGATAATAATTCTGTCTGGTGTGTCATACCAGTATATAATAATGCAACTACTGTTAAAAATATAGTTGAGCAAAGTTTTAAATATATTAAAAATATTCTTGTTGTAGATGACGGTAGCACTGATGCTAACCTTACTGAACTTCTTGATGACACTGAAGCAATAGTTATTCGCCATGATAAAAACAAAGGTAAAGGAGCAGCCTTATTAACAGCCATAAACTATCTTAAAGAAAAAAATGTCCTTTCAATGATAACAATTGATGGGGATGGACAGCATCGTCCTGAAGATTTGCCCAATTTTCTTGATGCAATTGAGAATAATCCAAATTCATTGTATGTGGGTGTCCGTGATTTAAACCAATCTTCTGTTCCAGGCTCCAGTCGTTTTGGTCGCAAATTTTCCAATATGTGGTTTAAAATTGAAACTGGTAAAGATTGTAAAGACACTCAAAGTGGTTTCAGGGCATATCCAATTAAACTGATTTCAAAGTTAAAACTTTATGGTTCATTCTATGATTTTGAAATAGAGGTAATAGCAAGGGCAGCATGGGCACAAATACCCATTAATGAGATCTCAATCAATGTTGTTTATGATCCACCTGAAACTCGTATTTCCCATTTTAATAAATTTAAAGATAATTTTCTTATTTCTCTAATGCATACGCGTCTTATTGGCCGCTGCCTTGTACCATTACCCCATAAAAAATTAGTGGCTAATAATAAAAGCCATGGATACTCTCTTGTTTTAAATCCGATCGGTTTTTTTAAAATGCTGCTCAATGAAAACACAACCCCCATGGCATTGGCTTTCTCAGCTGCAATGGGTACTATCATAGCAGTTCTTCCTATTTTGGGTTTTCATATGATTGCAATCATATATGTAACGGCACGATTACACTTGAATAAAATTATGGCTTTAGGCATTCAAATTCTTTATTCACCTCCTTTTGTTCCATTTGTATGTATTGAGGTAGGACACTATTTTCGTAACGGCAACTGGCTTAGCGAATTTACTTTAGCTGCATTTAAAACAAATTGGCAGGAATATATTTTTGACTGGTTTATAGGGTCGTTGGTAATGGCACCAATCTATGCAATAATTGCATTTGTTGCTGTCTATTTTATAGCACTTAAAATTCAAAAAAAAATATCAAAACATGACTATGCCTGAAACAATTGAACAATCCCACAGAGGAAATAGAATCGGCTTCTGGTTTTTTGGAATATTTCTGCGTTTTGGCGGGCTTTATGCCGCATATACACTTTTATATGGTGTCACCCTTCATTATTGGCTTTTTGATAAAATAGCAGTCAAAACCTCATCAGCTTATTTGAAAAAACGATTTCCTTCAGATTCTAAAATCAAAATACGCTTCAAAGTCTACAAATTGCTCTACAGTCAAGGCAAACAATTGATCGACCGGGTTGCACAAATATCCGGGTCAGTTAATTTTAATTTTGATTTTGTTGACAAAGATAAGCTTAATCAGCTTTCTGCATCAGATAAAGGTTATATCATCTTGACTGCCCATGCAGGAAACTGGCAACTTGCAATGACAGAGCTTGGCCAATTAAATAAAAAAATTTCACTTGTTATTCGACCAGAAAATAATAAAGCTGTTAAAAAAGCGCTTAATATTAACGATAATAATAAATTTGGTATAATTTCTCCTGAGGAACACTTGGGAGGAATAATCCCTGTAGTAAAAGAGCTTAATGATGGCAATATTGTTTCATATATGGGAGACAGATCCTACAGGTTTGAATCTGTAAAAATAAATTTTATGGGTGCTAAGGCAAATTTTCCATATGGTGCTTTTGCAATTGCTGCTGCAACTAAAGTTCCTGTTGTAATAGCTTTAGCTTCAAAAACCGGTTTAAAAACTTATAAGGTAGACTTTACAAATATTATGAAACCTGAGTATAAGAGTCGTAAAAATAAAAAGAACCAACTATCTGAATGGGTACAGGAATATGCTGATATACTTAATGATTTTTTTGAAGAATATCCATACCAGTGCTTTCTTTTTCATGATGTATGGGAAGAAGATTAATACTCAAAAGGAGAATATATGTCCCAAAAGCAGAGCCTTGAAGAAATCAAAGCACAACTAAAAGAAGAATTAATTGAAAATCTTTCTTTGGAAGATATAGGGCCGGAAGATATTACAAATGATGAAGTATTATTTGGTGACGAAGGAATAGGCCTTGATTCTCTTGATGCTGTCGAAATTGTTGTGTTTTTACAACGTATTTGGGGAATAGAAATTCAAGATATGGAAGAAGGCAGGGAAATCCTTGTATCAATTGACACAATTGCTAATCATATTTATTCAAACCTATGAATGCTCCCCTCCTGAATTAAAGACTCATAAGGTGTTTCTATCAGGTCAAAGCTTAAAATTTTATAATGAGATATTATGAATAATGAAAAAATTTTCATAACAGGCATGGGTATCATTTCTGCATTAGGTAATTCAATAGATGAAACTTTTCAGGCATTATCAAAAAATAAGATTAATACTTCGAACATTGATTTTTTTGAATGCGATATAAACAAACCTGTTTTTAAAGCAAGTTTTCTGAACAAAGCATCAGATTCGAGAATGCGTACAAAAAAGCTTGCTGATATCGCTTTTAAGCAAGCTATTGTTCAGGCTAACATAGTTCCGGCTAAAATCAACAATTCAGACAAGTTAAAAATTGGAATTTGCTGCGGGACAACTGTTGCAAGCCAACTCAATGATATTGAATTCTACAGACAGTTTCGCTCCGGCACGGTAGAGTCTTATGATCCTGTAAAGCATTATCTTGAAGGAAATATATCAGAAGCACTCCTTTTAGAACATAATTTTTCAGGTCCTGGTTTAAATGTTGTGAATGCATGTTCTTCTGGCACTGATGCAATTGGAGTTGCTATGTCATGGATTAAAACAGGGATTTGTGACATTGTAATTGCCGGAGGTGCAGATGAATTAAACCGTATTCCTGTTGCCGGATTTAATTCTTTAGGGATACTCAGTGACTCAATTTGCAAACCTTTTGATAAAAACAGAGATGGATTAAATCTTGGAGAAGGAGCAGCCTTTATAGTGCTTGAAAAAGATTCTACTGCAAGGGCACGTAAAGCTTCAATATTAGCAGAATGCTGCTCATATGCAACAGCTGCTGATGGTTATCATTTAACCGCACCTCATTACAAGGGCAAAGGTTTAAAAATTGCGATTGAAAAAGCCTTGTTAAATGCAAATTTAACTCAAAATGATATCAATTTTATAAATGCCCATGGCACTGCAACTAAAAACAATGACTTTGTTGAAGGCTATGTTTTTAAAGATCTGTTTAAAGACAAAACAAAAATTCTTTCCACAAAAGGATATACCGGACATACACTTGGTGCTGCTGGTGCAATTGATGCAATATTGACTGTATTATCACTTGAAAAACAATGGCTCCCAATAAATGCAGGCTTTTGCGATCAAGATCCTGACATTGGTTTCAGCCCTGTGACAGAAGCCACAAGTTTTAAGGCTGAATATGCTTTATCAACATCACTTGCTTTTGGTGGTAACAATTCAGCAGTTATTTTCAGGAGAGTATAAAAGTGAACTTGCTTGGTAAAGGGTTTGCAGATAAAAACACAAAAATAAAAGGTATAAGAAGAGCGGATATTTTTGCAAAAATGGCTGTATCTGCTTCAAAAAAGGCATGTGCAGGTTTTGACTTTGAAAATGAAAATACTGAAATTTCAATTATTGTAGCGACCTTGTTTGGACCTCATGTAACAACCTTTAATTTTTTAGACAATCTTTTAGATTATTCTGATTCAGGTGTGTCACCAACAACATTTTCCCATTCAGTTCATAATGCCGCAGCTTCTTATATCGCAACTTCTCTTAAAATCAACGGACAATCGCTTACAATCACCTCTTTTAATGATCCTTTTAAACAGGCATTGATTTTGGCTGATGCTTGGTTTGAATTTAATCAAGCAAAAAAGATCCTTGTCTGTTATGTAGAAGAAGAATCAGACCCTCTTATTGCTGCTCATAAGCATTGTACATTTTTATCTTATTCAAAAGATAAAATTTCTACCGGTGCTGCATCAATTCTTTTGGAAAAGGGAAACAATATGAAAATACCTGAAAAAATTCTCCATCCTTTTACTTATATTGAGGGGTTATAAACGAATTGGAAAACATTACTATCAAACATATTAAAGAAAAACTTACTGAACAGATAGCTTTGTCCATAGGTGAAGAACCGTCAAATATAAAATCAGACATGCTAATGCATGAGCTTGGTCTTGATTCACTCGGGCTTGTAGAATTGTTTGTGTTTATTGAAAAAGAATTTAAAATTCAACTTATGGAATCAGGTATTTCGCAAGAAGACATACAAAAAATTGATTCTTTATCTGAAAGTATCAGTAAGGCTATAAACAACTAATTAATGATTTTTTTTAACACATCCCGGCGTTATTACTTAAATGGCATTGACTGGGTCATGGCAGCCCTGGATAGAATTAATATAAAGCATACAGGGCTTGGCAATCACTCCCAACTTGTGCTTGTATTGAAAGGATATCTTGATAAAAAGAACCTAACAAATAAACTTTCTAAAACCCTGTCTAATAGTGCTTTTTTACGGGGTAAAACTAAACGTGCTTGGCATCTTGCACCTTATTGGGTTTCAGAACAACAAAATTTTGATCCTGAGGATATTCGATTTTTTAAATTAGAATCAAATAACCAAACAATTGAAAATAATCTTAATAAAATTATTCAAGATTGTGCAAGAACTCCTTTTAAAGATGACAAAACCCTTCTTGGTTTTGATCTTATTCATTCTAATAATAGCACCTATTTGATTATGAGATTTAATCATAGAATGTTTGATGCAAGGGGAGCAGAAGCTTTACTTGGATATCTTTTGGATGAACAAAAATCTGACGAAAAATATACCTTGCCATCACAAGGCGCTCAACTGAATTTATGGAAAAGTCGTTTTTTATCAGGTCAACGTATTAATCGTTTTTTAAGATCAATATATTCAAAAGAAATTCAAGTCGTTCAAATTAATGATCAGTCTGATGCATCTAAATCAGAATCGAATAATTCACATTGTTTTCATTGCTTTACCTTTTCTGAGAAACAGACCAGTACAATAGATGAAAATGCCATAAAAAAAGCAGGCTATCTCATGAATGGCATTTATATCTTAAGCTGTGTTACAAAGAGTTTTGATTCTCTATTCAAAAAGCGCAACAGTCAGGGTAACATGCTTGTTCCAATCAATGTGGATGTTCGTGAAACCAAATTCAGTACCGCAAAAATATTTTTTAACAATGTCTCTTTTATGCTCTTTAATGTCAAACAAGGTCTATCTATAACTGATTATATAATAAGTTTTAAAACCCAGTTTATTGATCAGGTTAAGAACAAAATACCATATCATTTTATTAATGCATCTTTACTGATGCGCATCATGCCGCTTAAAATCCTTTCATTTTTTATGAATTTTAGAATGAGAAAAAAACCTTGTTCTTTCTCATTTTCTTATATTTCAGAACAGGCATTCAATTTAAAATCTGTACAAAACTTTGAAGTTTTAAATCTTTTTCATATGCCTTTAGTCCCTATAAATCCAGGCATTGGAGTGTTTTTTACACGATTTAATAAAAAAATAAATATGGTTATATCAAGTTTTGACAATAATCTTAGTAAGCAAGATGGCAAATACTTACAAGAAGAAATAATTTCAAGGATAACTTTTCGGCCCAACCAATGAAAAAATTTGATGCCATAATTGTTGGAGCAGGAATAGCAGGTCTTTCTTCTGCACTGACTGCTGTTAATTCTGGAATGAGGACAGCACTTGTAGAAAAAAATCATTACTTAGGAGGTATTGCACAAGATTGCTTTCACACATATATTTGCGGTCTTTTTCAAAATGACAGGTCAAAACCTTTTCAAATTGCTAATCCTGGAATTTGTTCTGATATTTTTAAATTTTTGCGTGAATGCTATGGTGACAAGTCTCTTGTTAAAATTGGAAAAGTTGAAACTCTTGCATTTATTCAAAAAGATTTATGGGGCTATTTTTCTAAACATTTAAAGAAAAATAATTTTACTTTTTTTAAAAAAAGCAAGTGTATAAAAGTGATGTCTGAAAATAAAAAAATTCAAAGCATAACAATTGCAATTGAGCATGGCACTCAAAAAAAAAATATTAATCTCTATGCTGATATTTTTATTGATGCAACAGGAAACGGGTATTTTTCAGACAAAACCCTTGAAAACAACTCCCAGCTTGGAGGATATTGTATTCTGTTAGACGGTTGTTTAAACAAAGATTTGTCTTTGATAATCCCTTATACTGCTCGAAAAATTATCAAAGAGTACGAGCTTAATGAATATCTTAAATTCATAACCATAACTTACAATTTTCTGACAAAAAAATATATTTTGAAATTTTCCGTAAAAAACCATGAAGATGTGGAGACATGCCAGTTTATTTATGAAAAATTAAACAAAAACATTAAAGAGTTATCCCAGTTAAAATTCATCAAAGCCTCTGAAAATATTCATTTAAGAAGTTACAGTAATATCCAGGCTAATACGTTAATTAATCACAAAACTCATGATAGAGACATAGCTGTTAAAAGTTACTGGCCAACAGAGAAATGGGATATAAACAAAGGCACTCAATATCAATATTGTAAAAAGGACAAGCCTTTTTGTATTCCAGTGTCTGCTTTAAAAGATGATAAGATTCACAATCTTTTTCTTGCCGGAAAAAATATCAGGGTATCAGAACAGATACATGCATCAGCCAGAGTTATGGGAGTATGTATGGCAACAGGCGAGCAAGCAGTTATTAATGCGTTAAAATATTTAAAAACAAATAATATGAAAGCATTACGACTATGAAAGTACTATTAGTCAAACCATATACTGAACTAAAAGTTGCAAAAAGACTTCAGGAAGGATTTTTACATTTAGAGCCACTTGAACTTGAGATAACTGCTGGTGGTATTAATAAAAAACATGATGCCCGCATTCTTGATCTTAGTGTAGAAAAAAAGCCACAAAAAATATTTTTTCAAACACTTAAAGACTTTAAACCGGATTTAATAGGTTTTGGTGCTTACAGTACGGCTCTTTATATTGTAAAAGACCTTGCCGGAAAAACTAAAGAGATACTCCCCCGATCTCATATTATTGTTGGTGGAGTGCATGCAACTTTGCGCCCTTATGATTTTAATGATAATTGCATTTCAGCTGTTGTTCGGGGAGAAGGTGCAAATGCAATATCTGAAATTATTGCAAATCTTGAAGCAAATGCTAAACTCCACAATGGTTCAAATATTCTTGATCCAACTGACCCTGATTTTGAAAAAGATGCCGGAAAAAACCCACCGACCTATGTTGATGTTACCTCCATTCCCTTACCCCGACGTGATTTAGTAGACAGAGCTAAATATTTTTGTATCTGGACCCATAGCGACTCAGGAAAAGCAGATAAATTATTCCCACGGGTTGCAAGCCTCAGGACGTCACTGGGATGCCCTTTTTCATGCTCTTTTTGTGTGATTCATCATGTTATGAACAAAGCATATTTACAACGCAGCCCCGAGGATGTGGTTGATGAAATTAAAAATTTAAAAGAAGACTATATCTATTTTGTTGATGATGAGATGTTTATTAATATAAAACGTGTTACTAAAATAGCTGAACTTTTAAAAGAACATAAAATAAATAAAAAATATATCAGCTGGGCAAGAAGCGATACCATCTCAAAGCACCCGGAAGTATTTAAGCTCTGGAAAGAAGTTGGGCTTGATGTAGTATATGTTGGGCTCGAATCAATGGATGAGAAACGACTTGAGGATTATAATAAAAAAACAGGATATGAAACAAATAAAAAGGCTATAAAAATAATAAAAGATTGTGGAATTATGCTTCATGCCGCTTTTATTGTTCATCCGGATTTTGACAAAAATGATTTCAAACGTCTTGAAAAAGATGTAATTGATTTATGCCCTTCAGAAGTAACTTTTACAGTTTTATCACCATCACCCGGCACACCACTTTTTGTACATCATAAGGAAGAATTTATTTGCGATCCTTTTAAATACTATGATTGCATGCATACTGTCATTCCCACTAACATGACTGTCAAACGATTTTACCAGCATTTTGGTCGCTTATATGCAATTGCGCTGCGTTCAAATCCTTTGCGGGTCAATAAAATCAAGGTGCCGCTCAAAGATTTTTTTCGGGCACTGCATTATGGCATAAAATATGTTTTTTCTCTTTATAGTATTTACAAAGACTACCCTGAAAGCTTGCATCATCTAAAAAAAGATGAACTTCTTGAAAAGGCAAAAAAAGAAGGATTTTCCTATGATGATTAATAAGCAACAACGAACTAATATTGTTGATATTATAAGAAAAGAAAATTTTGAACAAAACAGTAATCTTGCTGTAACCAGATCGGTAAAAGATGGATTGAAAAATTCAATCACATATTCAGAACTGTTTAAAGAGGTTGAAAAATATAGCAAAAAGCTCTCTATAATCGGTTTTACAAGTCACGACCGTATCGCTCTTTTTTGTGAAGATTCAATAGAATATGTTATTATGGCACTTGCAATTTTAGATACTGATGCTGTTATTGTTCCCATATCTCCTTCTCTTTCCTCTAATGAGTTAGAAATTTTATGCAATCGGATTAAAGTTAAATATATTGTATCTGAAAAAAAAATTACAACATATTCTATTGTTTCAGAAAAATACCTTGATAAACTTTATCTTTATGAAATTGATAAAAATATCAAATATTCAAAATATTATATGGAAGTTAATAGTCCTGCCTTTATTCGTTTTTCATCAGGCACAACCGGAGAAAGCAAAGGAGTGTTATTAACTCATCAGGCAATTATCGACAGAACCTCTGCTGCTGATGAAAGGCTTAATATAGCTTCAAATGATATTATTGGCTGGTTTTTATCCATGAGCTTCCATTTTGTAGTCAGCATTCTTCTTTTTTTGCGTAAACGTGCCCATATTGTTTTATCCCAGAATAACTTCCCTACAGGTTTTATTGACTCGTTTGAGACAATTAAACCTACATTTTTATATGCTTCACCTTTTTATTATAATTTGCTTGCAACTCATAAAAATATTTCAAGCACATTGTTGTCGGATGTTCGTATGGCTGTGGTAACAGCTGTATCCCTCAATAAGAAAACAGAACGAAAATTTTATGATAAATTCAATATTCATCTTAGCCAGGCCTATGGTATTATCGAAGTTGGCCTGCCGTTTATTAATGACAGATTTGATGATGAATATATTTGTTCTGTGGGAAAACTTTTACCATCCTATGATCTAAAGATTAAAGATCCTGATGATAAAGGTCAGGGTAGAATTTATCTTAAAGGAAAAGGAATGTATTCTGCATACATTTCCCCCTGGAAAAAGCAAACTCAATGGTTTGATACAGGTGATATCGGATATTTAAAAAATTCTTATCTTTTTATTTCAGGCAGATCTAAAAACATTATAAATTTTGCAGGCATGAAAATATTTCCTGAAGAAGTAGAAAAAATTATTTTAAGTTATGACAACATTAAAGAAGTAAGGGTCTTTGCTGAAAGACATGATGTTTACGGACAACTACCCATAGCTGAGTTTGTATTGGCATCCAAAGAAGAGCTTAATGTTTTTAAACTAAAAAAGTATTGTTTACAGCACCTTGATTCATACAAAATACCCAAGGAATTTATTGAAGTTGAATCTATAGAAAAAACATTGAGTCAAAAAATTAAAAGGACATAGTATGAATGAAAATTCTGAACAGATAGTATTGGTAACAGGTGCCAGTAAAGGTATTGGACAGGCTATTGCTGTGGAACTAGGACAAAAAGGAAGAGTTGTCTATGTAAACTTTCAAACAGATAAAAAAGGAGCCCTTGAAACCTGCAAATTAATTGAAAAAAATGGTGGTATAGCCAAAGCCCTGCAATTTGATGTGAGTAATGCAAAAGAATCTGAACAAGCTGTAAACTCAATACTCAAGACCCATGAAAAAGTCGATATCCTTGTTAATAATGCCGGGATCAGAAACGATAAACTCATGGCATTCATGCAGGAGTCTGACTGGAAAAATGTTTTAGATACCAATCTTGCATCTTTTTTTAATGTATCAAAATTAATTGTTAAAAATATGATTACCAAACGTTTTGGAAGGATAGTCAATATTTCATCCACAGCTGGACAAGTTGGTAATGCAGGCCAGGTTAATTATTCTGCTGCCAAAGCCGGTATAATTGGAGCAACAAAAGCTTTGGCAAAAGAAATAGCCAAAAGAAATATTACTGTTAATGCTGTGTCTCCAGGATTTATTGATACTGGAATGCTTGATGGAATGCCCCTTGATGAAATCACAAAAATGATACCGTGTGCAAGACTTGGAACAGTTGAAGAAGTAAGCGCGCTTGTTGGCTTTTTATGTTCAAATCAAGCCTCCTATATAACAGGACAGGTAATTGGAGTAAATGGTGGAGTAGCCTGAATCTTATGAATAAACCATATTTTAAAACAGCAAAAGATGCACCTGAACCTTTAAGAGCCATTGTAAAAACCATTACAAGATTTGAAGAAATCGATTCTATGGGTATTGCCTGGCATGGAAGGTTTGCAAGCTATTTTGAGGATGCCAGGGTATCTTTGGGTGAAAAATATAAAATCAGTTATTTTGATCTTTTTAACAATGGAATTTTAGCTCCATTAAAAAAAATTCATATTGACTTTAAAAAACCTGTTTTCTTTAGAGAAGAGATATCAATCGAATGTATTTTGCATTATACCGAGGCTTCAAAAATTTCAACTGAGTATATAATCAAAAAACAAGATAATACAATAGCTGCAACAGGATATGTTATTCAAATGCTGCTTAACCTAAAATATGAACTCTTTTTAACCCAGCCTGAATATTATAAAAATTTTTGTAAGATGTGGGAAAAAGGGAAAATTAAATGAGAAATGTTGTTATTGCTCAAACCTCTGTTGTTACATCTGTCGGCTCAGATTTGACCTCTACTTTTCAATCTTTTTTAAATAAAAAATCAGGCATTAAGAAAATTGATCGATTTGAAACTAAAAACTATAGAAGTAAATATGCAGCACTCATTAAAGATATAGAGACACCTGAAAATAGAAGCAGTTTCTTAAATCTTACTGATTTGATCATTGACCAACTGAATGACATACCCAAAAATTGCCGTTTGTTAACAGCTACGACACAAGCATGTGTTGATCTGTTTGAAAAAAACGAAAAAAAAAAATGCTCTATAAACAAATACCTGATCCCTTCCAATATCCCTAAATACATAGCTCGAAAATTAAACCTGAAAGACAGCGGAATAAATATAAATTCTGCCTGCGCTTCCCCAACAATTGCTATTATTAAAGGCACGCAAATGATTAAAAACAAAAGAGCAGACTCTGTTCTTATATTTTGTGCTGATATTGTAAGTGAATTTGTTTTTTCAGGTTTTTCCGCGTTAAACGCACTCTCTGCATGCCCTACACAACCTTTTGATATTAACAGAAAAGGGTTGAATCTTGGTGATGGAGGGGCGGCAATCCTTCTTATGAATGAAGAACTTGCAAAAAAAAATCATATTGAGTTTAACACATCCATTGCAGGATATGGCATTGCATCCGACGCCACTCATATTACCGCACCGGCAAAGGACGGACGTGGATTAATCATGGCTGTCAAAAATGCTCTTAAAACGGCTAAAATAAATGCTGATCAAATTGGTGCAGTCAATACTCATGGCACAGGAACTATATATAATGATTCCATGGAAATTAATGCATTAAAAAATATTTTTAAAGACATAAAGATACCGGCAAATTCATTTAAAGGTTCAATTGGACACACTTTGGGTGGTGCAGGCGGAATTGAAGCAGCCGTTGGGACATTAATGCTTAAAGAACATATACTTCCTGGAACCTGTGGTTTTTCAAACCCTGAAAAAGATGCTGAAAATTTAATAAGTTCTGACAATGTATCGTTTTTTAAAAATTATCTTTTAAGTACAAATTCCGGTTTTGCCGGAACAAATGCTGCTTTAGTTTTAAAAAGGATAAATTGTTAATGGATTATTATATATGCGGCATAGGTTTTGTGACTCCTGAATCATTTGGATGTGGCAGGGATTTTAAAACCTTTAATCCAAAACCTGGAAAACTTTCCCCCATAACAAGAAAAGATGTTTTAGAAAAACCTTATAAACCTTTTGGCAGGATGGACTTTTTTTCAAAAATTGGTTTTACAGGTGCATATTTTGCCTATAAAGATGCTCAATTAATTACTGCTGAACCAGTTGAAAACAATAAAACATCCAATACTGCTATAGTTGTATCAACACATTTTAGATGTCTTGATACTGATAATAATTATTTTCAAACAATCAAATCTGAAAATGGCAAGAATGCCAGCCCAGCCCTGTTTGCATATGCACTTCCAAATGCATTTTTAGGCGAAACTTCAATTTATTTAAAAACAACCGGTCAATGTTTTGCTATTAATGAAGACAGTACAAATGGAATTACCGCACTTAAAATGACATTTGACATATTAAATTCCGAGGAATCTGAAATTGTAATATGCGGCGTCTGCGATGTAAACATTCCAAAAATTTTAGAGAAACAGTTAAACAACAGAGATGATTGTTTTGCAGGAAGTCTTTTTTTTACAATCAGCAAAAAAGAACAAAAACATAATTATGGCAAAATAAAAGAAGATGAAAACGGTAATTTTTTTTTTAATGAAAAGAATATAGAAAGTCTCCTTGAT
Source organism: Desulfobacula phenolica (assembly GCF_900105645.1). Lineage (NCBI taxonomy): Bacteria > Pseudomonadati > Thermodesulfobacteriota > Desulfobacteria > Desulfobacterales > Desulfobacteraceae > Desulfobacula > Desulfobacula phenolica. The sequence continues at coordinate 244,533 of NZ_FNLL01000008.1, forward strand.
CTTGCTCAAGTTTGTATAGAAAACAATAAATTAAGGACAATTTAATATTATGAAAATGCAACTAATCTTTCCTGAATGGAAAAAACTCAGGCATCAGACAGTATTTCATCTTCCTCCCCATGCACCGGTTGTGTTTTCCGCAGCTCTACCAGAATACGTTGATCTTCATTTTTTTGATGAAAATGTACAAACTATTCAATATGACACGACCTATGATATTATTGCAATCTCAGTACTTCTTTCCTGCCAGATTCCAAGAGCATTAGAAATTGCTGATAAATATAGAAAAGAAGGGGTTCCTGTGATTTTTGGAGGCATTGCAGTTATGCTTCATCCCAAAGAAGTCATGGAACATGCTGATTCTGTATTCCTTGGTGAAGTTGAAGATGGAAGGCTTACAAAGCTTCTTGAAGACTTTAAAAATGGTGAGTTAAAAAAAGTTTATGATTATATGCAAGATCACCCTGACACCAATACAATTGGACCTGCCAGGAGAGATATTCTTGATCATGAACTCTATGCCTACAGAGGCATTCAAATGGTTGATCTTGTTCATGCATCCCGTGGTTGCAAATTCAATTGTTTTCCATGTTGCAATAATTTTTTAGGTGGTAGTAAATTCAGGCCACGTCCCATTGATACAGTCATTAAAGAGATAAGTGAAATAAAAAACAACCGTCTTTTTATTGTGGACAACTCCCTTGCTCAGGATAAAGAGTGGGTAATGGATCTTTTTAGAGAAATGATACCCTTAAAAAAGAAATGGGTTTCACATCCTATTGTTTATGATGATGATGTGCTTAAACTTGCTGCTGAAGCTGGATGCTGGTATGTTTATCAAGCAATTGTTGATACATCAGATGTTATCAAAGACAGAATAAAACGCCTCCATGATCATGGAATCGGGGTAGAAGGAACAATTCTTTTAGGTACTGATGAACAAGATGAAGATTATATTAAGCGTTTGATTGATTTTCTCATGGAAACAAATCTTGATATGGCTGAGTTTACAATTCTTACACCTTTCCCGGAAAGTCCTATCAGAAGAAAATTTGAAAAAGAAGGAAGGATTCTGCACAATGACTGGAGCAAGTATTCGTGTGATAATGTAGTTTTCCAGCCAAAGCAAATATCCCCTGAAAGACTTGAGGCAATGTATGATCTTGCCTGGGAAACCTTTTATGCCAATGGAGGTCAGCAAACAAAAATGGGTTCGCTTTTTTATAAAGTTATCCAGAAAGAAATCAAAGATGGTACATATAGACGATATAATCCAAAAACAAAACGGGCTTTCAGGAAACTGATATGATCATGAACCGTAAAAATAAAAAAATTCTGCTTGTTCATCCTTTGGGTTATAAATCTGATAAAGCATCCACTGATATTTCAAGAATCGCTAATATTACACCACCACTTGGCATTGCAAGCATTTGCGCCTATTTGCTTTTACGACAAATTGATTGTGATATAATTGATTGCTATGCCCATCCTGATGCAGACAAGAAAATCAATAAATATCTTGAAACTGAAAAACCTGACTATATTGGTTTTTCCTGTTCAACTTCAACTTTTATGGATGGAATACGTATTGCAAAAATCTCAAAATCAATACTTTCTGACATTAAAATTGTTTTTGGTGGCGCACATGTTTCAGCTTTAAAAGAATCAATTATAAATAATTTTAACATTGTTGATTATGTGGTCGTAGGTGAAGGAGAGCAGACACTTACTGAACTAATAGAAGCTGACAACAAGAACCTTTCCGATATTAAAAACATTGTCTACAAAAATTATGATAATAAAGTTGTTTTTACCGGATACAGAAAAAATTTACTTGATTTAGACTCCCTGCCCTTCCCGGCATATGAAAAACTTGACGGGTATCCCGAAAAATACAAACTCCCGATTTTCAACTACCCCAAAACTCCGAATTCCAGCTGTATTTCAAGCAGAGGCTGTCCTTATTCATGCAGTTATTGTGACAGATCCGTATTCAGAAAAACTTTCAGATTCAACAGTGCTGAATATCTTTACAAACATTTTAAATATTTAAACCATAATTTTGGAATCAAGCATGTAAATTTTTATGATGATCAATTCACATTCCATAAAAAAAGAGTTTTAAAATTTTGTGATCTTATGATTTCAGGCGATCTTAAAATGAGTTTTAACTGTGCTGCAAGAGCAGAACATCTTGATCATGAAATTGTTACGGCAATGAAGGCTGCCGGGTGTTGGATGATTAGCCTGGGTATTGAAACAGGAGATCAAAAACTTCTTGCACAACATAGACAAAATGCAAATATTGAAATGCTTCGAGAAAAAATCACATTAATTAAAAAAGCAAAAATACGTGTAAAAGCCCTTTTGATGATGGGACTTCCAGGGGAAACAGAAGAAAGTATATCAAAAAGTAAAAAATATGTTTATTCTCTGCCAATTGATGACTTTAATCTTGCAAAATTCACTCCTTTTCCCGGCTCTCCAATCTACCAACAAATCAAGGATGGTGGCTCTTTAGGAACTTTTGATGAAAATTGGGAGAAAATGGACTGCATGGAATTTATTTTTATTCCCAATGGAATTAACAAGGAAAAAATGGAAGCACTGTTTATAGATTTTTACAGATCTCATTTTATGAGATATAAAGTCCTTTTTGGATACTTTTCTATGATATGGAAATTACCAGATTCCTGGCGCAGATTTTTCATTGATTTTTTCTCTTTTATGAACTTTATTAAAAATAAAAAAAGAGTTCAGACATAGCTAAAATAATAGATATCTTTGAAGATGGGATTTTAAATACACGAAAGAGTTGACAACCATGAAATTCAAAAAAGTCATTGTTCAATTTGATACAAAAGATTTGATGTTGGCCGAAGAGCTGATCTGTGATATTTTTTTTTCTTTCAGCCTCAAAGGGGTGGTGTGTGATATCCCTCTGGATGAACCTGATGAAGGCTTTGGCACAAACACTTTGCCAAAACCTGAAATCAACTCCATCACAGGATTTCTCCCTCTGATTGATTCGTCCGACATCATACTTGAAAAAATAAAGCAACAAGCGGCAAAACTGTCGAGTCTGGATATAAAAACCAATATTAAAACTCAGATTGTTGATGAAAAAGACTGGGCTGATGCCTGGAAGGACTATTTTGAAGTCACAAAGGTTACAGACAAAATTACCATAAAACCGGAATGGAAAGACCATACAGCACAAGAAAATGAAATTGTTATCCATCTTGACCCTGGTATGGCATTTGGCACGGGAACCCATCCGACAACAGCCATGTGCATAAAGCAAATTGAAACATTTCTTGTGCCGGGTTCAACATTCCTGGATGTTGGAACAGGATCGGGAATTTTAATGGTTGCGGCTGCAAAACTTGGTGCTTCATGCCTTGTTGGCATTGATACTGACGAGGTGGCCATAAATGTGGCCAAAAAGAACCTGGCCAAAAATGATATTGACCCTGAAATCTTTGATCTTCTGTGTACACCTATAGATACAATGCCACAGGATCAAAAACCTGCCCAAACCTTTGGGTTTATTGCCGCCAATATTATTGCCCAGGTCATTGTAGACATCCTGCCACAGATATCTTTGAGAATGACACACAAAACAACAACCGTTCTTTCAGGTATTATCAAAGAGCGGCAAGCCGACGTAATGAAAGCGCTTGAGGCCAGTCATCTTGTTGTCATCCATGAAGACCATATGGATGAATGGGTAACTCTTGCCGTTAAAAAGACCCCCTGATTCCCATATTAATTTGAGGATCAGTTGAATAACATTGGAAATTAATGATATACCCGTATGCATAAATTATTATCTTAACTTTTGAACTTAAACTATAACAAAAGGGTTATTGTAAGGTAAGCACATATGGCATCCCTGCCGGAATTTACTGTGTCAAACAAGGATAATACAACAATTATTTGTCTTATCGGTAAGCTTGATGCAAAAGGCGCATCCAGCATCTGGCAGGATGTCATCCACGCTATGTCTGCCGGTAGTACGGCAAACCTGATCCTTGACCTTGAAAAGTTAACATACCTGGATACGGCAGGGGCCACACTTATTCATCACATGGAAATGCTGGTCAAAAACCTGGGGATAAAAGAAATCAGCATTGTCAATCTTAAACCGGAACATTTGCCTCTTGTTGATCTTGCAAAAACCATAAAACTAAAAAATATCTATTCTCCCTTGAAAAAACTTTCCTTTGTTGAGAATAAAGGGAAAAAACTGTCAGAGCTTTTATCGGAAACAACAGAATTTATAACCTACACCGGAGAAATCACCTGGGCATTGATTCAAAGCCTTATCCATCCCAAAAAAATTCGATGGTCCGACACCTTGCAGGTTGCCGAAAGGGCCGGGGTTGACGCCCTGCCCATCGTTGCCCTGATCAGCTTTATTGTGGGCCTTGTCATGGCCTTTCAGGCAGCCATTCCCATGCGCATGTTCGGGGCGGAACTTTATGTGGCCGATCTTATCGGAATCGCCATGGTAAGAGAGCTTGGCCCCTTGATGACCGCCATTATCCTGGCCGGAAGATCGGGTTCGGCTTTTGCCGCTGAAATCGGGACCATGCGGATCAATGAAGAGATTGATGCATTAACGGTCATGGGAATTAATCCAATACGGTTTTTGATTGTACCAAGGATCATTGCCTCAACCATCATGACCCCTTTGCTGACCATATTTTCAAACCTTGTGGGAATGCTGGGCGGTGCCCTTGTGATCACATCCATGGGATATCCTATTATTTCCTATTACAACCAGATTGTATCCTTTGTGACATGGATTGATTTTGCAGGGGGACTGATTAAATGCTTTGTGTTTGGAATTCTGATTGCCGCAACCGGCTGCATCCGGGGATACCAGACCCAAAGCGGGCCGTCTGCCGTCGGGATTTCAACCACCCGTGCCGTTGTCACCGGCATTATACTGATTGCCGTGTTTGACGGTATTTTTTCAATTATTTATTATACCCTTGGAATATGAAACAGACTCAAACCGCCATAAAAATAAAAAACCTTTTTGCTGGGTATAACAATACCGCAATTATTGAAAATCTCAATTTTGAAGTGCTTAAAGGCGAAGTGTTTGTGATTATCGGCGGGTCAGGATGTGGAAAAAGCACTTTGTTAAAGAATATGATCGGACTTTTACCACCTATTTCAGGCAAAATTATAATCCTGGGAGAAAACCTGTCCGATGCCTCTGGACAAGACAGAAACCGTATCCTTCAGAACATCGGGGTAGCCTTTCAGAGCGGGGCCTTGTTCGGCTCCATGACGGTGATGGAAAATATTACCCTGCCGTTAAAAGAATTTACTCGCCTCCCCGGTTCAGTTATGGAAGATATTGCCTGGTTGAAACTCAAACTGGTCGGCCTTGAAAACTCTGCTTTTCTCATGCCCGGAGAATTGTCCGGCGGCATGAAAAAAAGAGCTGCACTGGCCCGTGCCATGGCTCTTGACCCCTCCATTATTTTCCTGGATGAACCCTCTGCAGGGTTGGACCCGATTACATCGGCAGAGCTGGATCATCTGGTCATGGATCTTGCATCATCCCTGGGAATCACATTTGTGATTGTCACCCATGAACTGGCAAGCATTGAGGCCATATCCGACAGGATCATCATGCTTGAAAAAACGGCAAAAGGCATCATTGCAACCGGCACACCTGAACAACTGAAAAATGACCACACCAACCCTTATGTCCATAAATTTTTTAACCGGACCACTGATTTAAAAAAAACTGTTGATTTTAACCGGACTAATGACAAAGGTGAACAATGACCCAAAAAACAAATTTCTTTAAACTCGGCCTGTTTATAATTATTGCATTCGGTCTTGGCACGATATTTTTAATTATTTTCGGGGCGGGAAAATTTTTCAAACAAAAGCTGCTCGCAGAAACCTGTTTCAATGAATCCGTCCAGGGCCTGAGCATCGGCTCCGAGGTAAAGTACAAAGGAATTAAAATCGGAACGGTCAAGTCCATTACCAGTGCGGCCCGTGTATACCAGACCAAGTCGGATTATGTGCTGGTGATCATCGCCCTTGAAAACGGCATATCCTTAGGCCAGACAGGTAACTCTTCAACGATCCGAATCAGGAACGCCATCAAGGACGGCCTGGTCATCCGCCTCTCCTTTAAGGGACTTACCGGCGTAGCCTATCTTGAAACCGATTATTCAGTACAAAATCCCGATGATGTGCTTGATATTTCCTGGTCCCCGCAAAACATCTATATTCCTTCCCAACAAAGCAATATCAAACAATTGGGCGATACTCTCAACCTGATTCTTAATAACCTGGCAGACATAAATCTGAAAGGAATTACAACAGACATTGATCTGCTGTTACAGACCTTGAATCAAAAAATCAATACCATTGACATGGAACATATCTCCGGTCTTGCCGCCTCCCTGCTGACGGAACTCAAAGATACCAACCAGAAGATCAGTCAAATAATCGGATCAGACAAGGTAAAACACCTTCTGAGTGATGCACAAGCCTCTTTTTCAGAACTGAGAACCATTGTTGAGACCTCAAAAACACCGTTGAACAATGCGCTCAACGATTTCCAAAAAGCCGCCGGAAGCACAAAGAACATGACCCGGGATCTTGAAGCACGGCTGGTACCGAAAATCGACAGCCTGTCTTCCAACCTTGACCAGTTGATGCAAAACCTTGCAGGGACGTCCGAACAAGTGGAAAATATAATCTGGCTCAATTCCGACAAGATCAAGCTGATTATTGACAATCTTGAAACCACGTCTGAGAATTTAAAACAGATGAGCCACGACCTTAAACAATATCCCGGCAGGCTTCTTTTTGAAAAGCCGCCCAGAAAAATCAATGCGGAGGGAAACAACTGATGAGGCAAAATCATTTCGTCATATTAACCAGTTCACTGGTTTTTCTGACCGTGCTTACCATTTTTTTTGTCTTTTCAGGTTGTGCAACCATACAGACAAAGCCTACTGACAAAAATTATTTTGAATTGCAAACCACATTGCCTGATGCAGTACCCAACAGCGTTTTCAGTGGTGATCCCCTTCTTGTAAAAAATTTTTTTATAAATCCTGCATTTGATTCCCACTCTTTTGTTTACCTCATTGAAAAAAACAAATATGTAACCGATTATTACAATGAATTTATCTATTCGCCAACCCGGCTTATCACAGAAAAAATTGCGGAAAATCTTTACAGCTCAAACCTTTTCAAGCCTGCCCCAACCGATGGCAGACAGGGCATCACCTACCTTTTATCCGGTAAAATCACAAGGCTTTACGGAGATTTTCAGGCAAAAAATGATCCCCGTGCCATAATTGAAATAAGAATGATTCTGAAAAAAAATACAGGCAAAGCTTTCCAGGTTATTTCCAGCAAGACCTATCTGGCCCAGGAACCCATTTTATCCCGCAACCCGGCTCACCTTGTTTTTGGCTGGAACAAAGGGCTTGTAAAAATCATGGCACAGTTTATCAGCGATCTTTAATCACCCTGGCGCTGGCGACTGATGTCAAGTTTTCTCATCCTGGATGCAAATGTGGACCGGTTGATGCCGGAAGCCTTGGCAGCCCAGGTAATGTTACAGTTGTTTTTTTTCAAGAGCGATACCACATACTCTTTTTCCAGTTGGGGCCAGGTCATGCTGCACAGGTTCATGATAAAATCATTGGCTTCACCATTAGTCTTTTCTGGGAAAGCTATTCCTGAGGAAGCTGTTCCAGGGGAAGCCGTCCCTGAATTCGTGTAAGTATCCAGGATTGGGTTCCGATCTCTTACATGCAGGGGTATGTTTACCAGGTCAATATATTCATCCTCTGTTGTTACCATAAGATAACGAATCAGGTTTTCAAGCTCTCTTATATTCCCGGGCCAGGCGTAAGACACCAGGGACTGAATGGCATCCGTTGAAATCTTTTTTTCAGTGAATCCGGCAGTTAGAAATTCTTTTTCAAGAAAATGCCTGATCAGCAAAGGAATATCTTCTCGCCTCTCCCTTAAAGGTGATCAACGACAAATATTTTTTTCCTTCAACGACAATTAAAATTCCCGTTTCTCATTCCTTTATAACCTGCTGATTTCGTATTTTTTTCTCATTATTGGCTTGATATTTTTTGTAACATTGATAATATCCCCCACGCCGGTCCGGAGGATAGGGCAACTGCTGGGAAGCACCCCGAGCGCCGTGACTGGTGACGAAGACATGGGGGGCAGTATGCTGTTCAATGTATGCTGCCCTTCCCCCCATGTTTTTGTCCTTCATGCGTTAAATCCCCGCGCCTTAGCGCGGAATAAATACCCCGTAGGGCCGCCGGAGGCATATTGTTTTTCTTCATTTTTTTCCTTAATATATGCTGAATCTCGTGTTCGGACATTATCTTGGTTCTTTTTTGGCCTGCTCCATGCGATAGCTGTCAACATTCAATTCAAAGATAATGCTGTGATGAACAAGCCGGTCGATGGCTGCAGCCGTTGTCATCGGATCTTTAAAAATCTGTTCCCACCTGGAAAAAGGAAGGTTGCTGGTGATTATAGTGGACCCCAATGTCAAGACAGTTTTTCATTCAATTTAAGCGTCATTTTCCATTTTGAAAATGTTCGTAATTCTGTGTCACGGTTCGGCGTTCAGATTTGCTTCGGCGACTAGCGGAAGTGGAAACCAGGCCCTGAGAATGGGCACCCCAAAATCTTCTGCCCGTCGGAAGGGGTTGGTTTCCGCTGGAGCGGGTTTTTCGGTACATCGTTTTCATCATCCCACCAACCTCAACTGATTTTTACCATAATATATTTCGGCTGGCGTTTGCCCGTTAAAACTCTGGTGAGGTCGTTCATGGTTGTAAAAATTGAAATATTTTTTCAAGGACTTGCGCAGCTGCTCAACGGATTGAAATTCGTTTACATAAATTTCTTCATATTTCACGCTGCGCCATAGCCGTTCTATGAAAATATTGTCCATACACCGGCCTTTCCCATCCATACTGATTTTAATGTCCTTATCTTTCAATACTTTTGTAAACTCGTGACTTGTGTATTGAGATCCTTGATCCGTGTTG